>JANQFE010000008.1 GCA_028278025.1 Thermodesulfobacteriota bacterium
GAGCTATTGTCAAATGTTGTGTACGGTTAGGCGGCAATCCTCTCCATGCCATCAACAAATTTGACTCCCTCAATCACTTTTCCCAGCTTATCTATCCCATTAATTTTCTGCCAACGTTTCTCAGCACAGCGGCATAATTTATAGGCCATCGAGACAACCGTGCGGGTTGAAAAACAACTTTTCACTTTCTCCGTACGTAGACGCACCGTTGCAAATGTCGATTCAATCGGGTTTGTTGTTCGGATGTGCTTCCAGTGCTCTGCCGGAAACCCATAAAATGTCAACAGTACCTCTCGGTCCTTTTCCAGACACTCAGCGGCTTTAGGATACTTTGCACCATAGATTTCAATAAATCCGTCAAAATTCTCTTCAGCTTCTTCGATGCCCGGCGCTATCCAGATTGATTGCAATTGTTGTTTTGCCGTGGGCTGCAGACTTTTGGGCAGGCAGTTCAATACATTGGCCGTCTTGTGTACCCAGCACCGCTGCCATTTCGTCTCAGGATAGTGCTCATTGAGCGCTTTCCAGAACCCTAGAGCCCCGTCGCCGATTGCCAGCTCAGGGCCAACGGTAAGCCCCCGTTTCCTCAGATTTCTCAGAAGCGTTTTCCAGGACAGCTCGCTTTCACGAAAACCGCCTTCAAGGGCTACCAGTTCTTTCTTGCCATGCTCCGTGACACCGATAATGACCAGCAAACACTGTTTTTCTTCCATCCGTACTTTGCTGTATATGCCGTCTGCCCACCAGTATACGTAGCGTTTGCCAGTCAAATCATGTTTGCGCCACTGGTCAAGCTCTGTAAGCCATTTGGCTTTTAGCCGACCAATTGTGTTCGGCGACAGCCCTGGTGCATCAGGCCCCAGGATCGCTGCCAGCACTTCCGTGAAATCCCCTGTTGAGATTCCCTTCAAATACAGCCACGGCAGAAGCTCTTCGATGCTGCGGGTTCTGCGCAGATACGGCGGCAGTATCTTTGAACTGTAATGAATTCCTCCTTCGGGAGCTCGATCTCTGGTTCTGGGCACTTTAACGGTTACCGGCCCTATGCCGGTTTGCACCTCTCTTTCGGGCAAATACCCGTTTCGCACAACCCTTTGCCGGCCTTGTGCATCTTTTAGATCATGATAATGACTTAAAAAAATCTGAATCTCGGTTTCCAGCGCTGTTGCTAATATCTGCCGGCTGCCTGCCTGCAGTATCTCTGTTAAATGATCATGAAATTTTGTATCTGGATTTCTAAACGCAAGTACGCTATTGTCTTTCATGGTGTATCCTTTCTCTTCCGGGTTTTAATGTTTGGTCATGTTTTAACCCGGAGAGGATACACCACCTATCCGTTCATACACAACTTTCGATTATAGCTCGTAAGAAAGTTGTGGGTTGTTTTTTTCTTTTAATCGATAGGACTTTTACGGGTAGGATGTTTATATAACCTTATTAAAGAAATTTCAAAACCTCCGAAAGAGTCTTGTAAGTATTTGTTTTTTCTTTATTCAACAGGGGTTCAAATCCCCTTGGGGACGCCAAGCAAAAAAAGGGTTTTCAAGTGTTTAGCTTGAAAACCCTTTTATTCTAACCGTCCGTTAACCGTCCGTCAAGTATCTTCTTTTTTTGTTTCAACAACGGCGCCTCGTTTTTGTCAAGACTGCCGGCGTCCATATCTTGTGACAAATTTTTTATTGACACACAAGCGCTCCCGGCCTATACCTAATATGCCATGGCCATATCTCAAAGCAAGTAAATTCTATCAAATCAAAAAAAACAAACATTTCTTTGGAGGGGTAAAATATGAAAAGAATAGCTTGTGTGCTGACAATCATAACAAATTTGATTTTCATCTCTTTTTCTCACGTTGCGGCACAGTGCACCATTGAAATACGCGGAGACTTTATTTACGATCTGTCCACCACTGAAACCTCTCGCACAGAGGCGGCTGCCTGGCAGGTTTTTGATCTCATATCTGACTACTGCGGCACCGATTGCAGTGTTTGTCTCACAATAGCAGACCCCCCAGAGTTCACATCTTCATCTTCATGCGTTCGGACAAGTTCATTTGTTTGGGCAGTGAGCTGCGGAATAAACGCCTGTCTCAATGGTTACTGGAGCAATTATAATTCTTTTATGGGGCACGATTATTCTGGCACCTGGGATGTTGTATGCCCCACCCTGGTTGAGCTTGAACTGTTTGAGGCAACCCCGCGGGCTGGAAGCGTTATTGTGCTCTGGTCCACCGCCTCCGAAGCCGACAACGCCGGGTTCAATATCTACCGTTCCACATCAAAATACGGTGACTACATACAAATTAACCCCGACCTTATCCCCGCTGAAGGTTCACCCACTGAGGGAGCATCATACGAGTATGTTGATGATGATGTGCGAAATCGTAAAGCTTATTGGTACAAACTCGAAGACATCGATGTGAATGGGGTGTCGACGATGCACGGGCCGATCTCGGCAACACCGCGATTACTGCACTGAAATAAAAATACAGGGGATGCCAGTTAAAATACGAGCGGAGCCAATCGCGGTTCCGCTTTATCTATATGTTGTGACCTTGAATTTTACCGCTTTATATTGACACGAAAACAGATAGCGGCAAAACTTGTTGGAGAATACGGTTTTACCTTGGCAGAAACCGCCCGTCACTTAGGAGTAACCACACCAGCCGTTTCAAGAACATTGAAAGTGCAATAAAACAAACTTGATAGCTAATAAAGTTAACAACGTCCCCATGTCTTGCGTAATTTTGTTATTGCTTTTATATTATTTCTTTAATAGGTGCTGCATTTGTTTTTTCAATGTCAAAATTGCTTCTGTAGTTCAGCTTTTACAATTATCCCAATTTTTTCTAAGGTATAAGGTTTTTTAACATAAGCACCGGCACCTAATTTCTGTACCTCCTTAACACGATCTGTTTCAGAAAACCCGCTTACGATGATTGCTTTCTGTGCCGGATGTATTTCTAAAATCCTTTTATATGTTTCAAAACCGTCAATGCCGGGATCCATGATCATATCAAGGAGCAGGAGGTCCGCGGAGTTGTTTTTCAAGTACTTTACCGCTTCCTCTCCGCTGGAAACAGCTGTGACCGCATAGCCCAGTTTCCTTAATATGTTTGAAGCAATTTCACGTTGGGACTGAACATCATCAATAACCAGTATCATCTCCCCATTGCCGACGTATTCATCAATGGGTACCGGTTTCTCCTTGCCCTTTAGGTCCTTTCTGGTTACCGGAAAGTAAAGCTTGAAGCTGGTGCCCATACCTTCGTTGCTCGTGATATCGATATACCCTTTGTGGTCTTTTACCGTTCCCCATACCACAGCCATACCGAGTCCCGTCCCGCTTCTTCCCATAACCTTCTTTGTATAGAACGGTTCAAATATTCTTTTCAGGTCCGCCTCGGAAATACCAACGCCGTCATCAGATACAACCAGGACTGCATAGTTTCCCACTTCAATTTTGTCATAGCCCTTAAACGGTTTGTCCAGATATGTATTTTCTGTGGTAATGACAATGTTCCCTCCTCCGGGCATTGCCTCTGCTGCATTGGAAACCAGATTCATAACCACTTTTATTAAATGGACCGGCGACCCTAAAATATTCAGCAAGCCGTCGGTAAGGTCTGTTTCTACCGTCACATTCGGATGAAATTCTTTCAGTTTGAAAAATTCCCGGGAACCAAGGTATCGGTTGATAATCGTATTGAGATTTACAACTTCTGTTATGGCAATACCCCTTCTTGCCAAAGTCAGTAAATCCTGCACGATTGCCGCAGCTCTGTCCCCGGATTCTTTTATTGCCAGAACCGGACTTTTCAAAGGGCTGTCGTCGGGTAAATCGTCCAGCATCAAATCAGGGTAGCCTACAATTGCCCCTAGAATATTATTTAAATCATGGGCAACACCACCTGCCAGTATGCCGATTGTCTCCATTTTTTCTGCACGGTTAAGCTGTGTCTGGAGCTGTTTTCTCTCTTCCTCAGCCTTTTTACGTTCAGTAATTTCCTTCAGAAGTTTTTCGTTGGTTTTTTTTAGGTCCCGGGTGCGATCTTCGACTCGGTGCTCCAGCTCTCCGTAGGCAGAGCGCAAGTCCATTTCAGACTGTTTCCGTTGCTCTACGGCAAGGGCACGCTGCCACGATCCCCACAACAGGATAACAGAAATCAGCACCAGTATCATAACTGCATATTTCAATCTGTTATTATGGTTGGCTGTCAGACTGCCCGCAGGAACATAAGAGACGATCTTCCAATAGTACTGCTCTCGTTTCAGCTTCTTTGCACTCGGGGCATAGGCATTGCCGGAACCGGTACTGGAGTGCTGTCCCTGCAACAAGGGGTAAACGGTTGCAAACGTAAAAAGACCCTCCGGCGCTTCAAACTGACCATCTTCCTGTGCTTGGATTATTTCCCATGATTTGGGAAATGCCTTTGTAAATGTCCGATCCTTTCGTTCTTCATACATGAATCCCCATTCGTTTTCCGGATAGGGCCCTTTCAACCAATATCCATCGGCATTGAGCAACATCGGCTGACTTTGCTCATCCGTATTCACGATAGCAACCAAACGATTGAGCAGCTTTGCTCCGAAATAGTTAAGCAATACAATACCGCGTTTGGTCCCCTGTCGGTCGTAAACCGGTGTTGCGAAGCGCATCATCGGCTTGAGCGGCTGTTCAATCCGGCCATGTTCGATGTTCAGATCGAGAGGCGAGACGAATATTTCCTTTCTGTTCAGGACGAGCGCGTCATCAAAATAGTAGCGGCCTTTCTTATTTTGAAGTTTTTCATCCGGGACAATGGCCGGGTGGCCGCTATTGTAGTTCACTCGAGCAATCTCCATGCCGTCGGCATCAAGCAGGCGTATCTGGTCGTACAGTTTACGCTGAGTTGCAAAGTTGAGAAAAGAGGCCTCCAACTCGGCAAGTACTGCCGGAACAGGATTCCCCTCCGCGTCCCACAATCGATCAAGAATTTTAGCATGGGCTAGAATGGCAAGATCGGATGTGACCTGTAAGATATCAGCATCGACATTACGCTGTTGCAGCTTAACGGTATGCAATTCTTTGGCCTGAGTTGCCTTCATTTCCGACCTGCTCGTGGCAAACAGAACAACTGCAGTTATACAACCCAGTAATGCAATTGCCGGAAGGAAGAATGCCAAAGTGCTTTTGCAGGCCCTGGGCCAATTCACCCTCACGTGCTTTTCTGATTTTCTATGCATAGCTTTGCTCGTACTTATTTTTTAAAAGACTGTCCATGACTTACTTGATTTTTTTTGTCTTATCAAGCCTTTCTAAAGCATGCTGTGCTTTTGGGGCTGTTGCAGTGTCGGGGTATTCCTGTATAATCTGATTGTAAAGCTCAGTTGCATGTTCGTAGTTAAACTGTTGCTCCTCAAAAGCAGCTATTTCATACAGGTCCTGGGCTTTTTTTTCTGCACCACTGCAGCCAAGAAAAAACATACACCCCATAACTACCACTGTAATCATAATCATACGTAGCGATACTGTTTTTTTCATATATTGTCCTGCCTTTTAGATGTTTCCGGTTATGTAACATAAAAGTCTTTAAATGCTCAGCAACCTTGTATCTTTTTTACATCCTCCATCATCAGCGCAACCGCATCGGCCCTTCTATCATAAAGTCTTTTTGGTTTTCGATGAGAATCCTTGGCAAGAGTATAGGCAACCAGCAGGGGGAAAGCAATGGTTGTATCTGCATAGGCAACAACCGTATCTGGCAAGGCCTCAGGATCGATTTTACCCCAGCTTACAGCTTCACTGGGGGTAGCACCTGAGAGCCCTCCCGTATCAGGTCGTGCATCAGTTATCTGGATGAAATAATCGTGTCCGGCATCATTGAGCCCCAGGATTTCCTGGATATGCGGTTCGGTCTGCAGCATAAAGTTTTTAGGTGACCCGCCTCCCAAAATCATCATGCCGCTTTTGTTGCCCTGCTTTTTAGCACTATATACAAGCGCAGCTGTTTCGGTAATATCACGAATAGTATCAATTTTCAGTCCCTTTTTATCGTGAGTACACGCAGCTATATTCATTCCTATCGAGCTGTCGGCAGGAGATGATGCATACACAGGAATACCATGCTCAAAGGCAGTTGCAAGAATGCTTCGATTGTGAATAGTAAGCTTTTTTTCCCGCTCGGCGGCATATTTCCCCAGCAGGTAATGCAATTCGGCCGTCCCCATTTCTTTCTGAAATTCTTCAGCAGTAACGACGGTTCTAATAAACGTATCCGTAGATAAAAGTACATCATATTCAAATACGATATCATATATTCTTATAATACCTTCGTGTCTGAGCGACCGGTCGTCCCAATGCGGTGAACCTCGAAATAATGATTTAGCAAGAGTGAAATGCAGATCATGGTACAGGTTGGCACCGGTACTTACAATCCAGTCGACAAGACCGTTTTGCATTAACGGAATAAGGCACGAAATGCCGATACCTGCCGGCGTTAAAGCACCTGATAAACTCATACCGATCAAAACATTTTCTTTTGTTATTTTTTCGGCATACAGCTGGCATGCTTCTCTTAGCCTGCCGGCATTATATGCCAGGAATGTAGAATCAATAAGTTCAGCAACAGATATATGCTCATGTATGGGCTGGGGATTTATGCGGTTGCTTTTACTAAGAAATGTTTTCATATCAGATCTGTACCTGCTCTGTTATTAATCTTTGCACAGGTCCGGAAATTGTTTATATACTTATGCAATCTGCCGACACTTGTAAAGAAAAATATAGTATTTGATCTTGTATTGCAAGCTCTCCAAATGGCACCAGTGCATTAGTATAGAAACATTTAATGCTGGCCTGAATACATAAATATGGTAGTATATCTCGCCCGCATTATTCATCAGCATGTAGTGAACGCATTATCCCCTGGTGGTTACTGCAAAAAAACCTTCCGGCACGCCTGCAGCCGGTGGCCTCGGATGGGGCTGCAAAGGCGGTGCGAGCCATGTCTGGTAATCAAGAAAGTAGCTGTTTTTGCGAGCACATAGCCTGAAGCACGCAGCCCCATGCCGCAGGCTGGCCGCTAATAATCATGAATAATGCGGGCTAGTATAATGAACAGATTTATGCTAAAGTTATTTGTAGTTTTATATATAATTATCTAATATTACTTAACTAAATATATAATACAATCAACGTTATGAGAAAAATAATCCTGCTTCTAACCGTAATTGTTTTTTGTACGGCCTTGAACCTCAACCAAGCCGGTGTTTCAATTGCTGCAAAACCGGCTGATGAGATCAGGGCACCTGAACTAAAGAATGCAATCCATTCAGCTGCGCTTTACCTTGCCAAGATATGCGATAAAAACGGCAAATTTACCTACCGGATTAATCTTAACCCCAAGGTAAATGTCAATCCAAAGTATAACATGCTGCGCCATGCCGGCACCCTGTATGCCATGGCCACGTACGTACAGAAATATCCACATACAGAGGTACATGCTGCCTGTAATCGGGCAGCTCACTTTTTAAAGGAAAAATCCCTGGCCCCCGTAGATAAGCGGGCCGATTTGCTTGCCGTATGGTCCTACCCTGAGATCACCCGCAGAAATGCACCGGTGCAGGCAAAACTCGGCGGTACCGGTCTTGGCCTGGTGGCTTTATTGAGCCTTGAGAAAATCAGCCCCGGCACTACATCACGTGATGTCCTACGCGGTATGGGACGTTTTATTCTTTATATGCAAAAGCAGGACGGCAGTTTTTATTCTAAATATATCCCCCAAAAGGGGGGCCGTGATGATTCATGGACGTCTTTGTATTACCCTGGTGAAGCAGCACTGGGTTTGCTTATGCTTTATGAGTATGATCCCTCTCCGCTATGGCTTGAAGGTGCTGCAAAAGCAATTTCCTTTCTGGCCCAATCCCGAAAAAACAAAACTACTGTGCCGGCTGATCACTGGGCCCTGCTGGCGACTGCCCGGTTGTTGCCGGTTTATGGCCTCAGCAGTCAGCCGGTTCCCAGAACTGATATTCTCCGGCATGCCGAAAAAATTTGCAAAACTATTTTAGCTAATCCGGCAGGTGTTTTGTCAGACACGGCTGCAGCAGGTGCCTTAACCCGCGATGGATCTGTGTGTCCTACCGCCACAAGACTGGAGGGAATCCTTGCTGCATTTACTTTTTTACAATCTAACAATCCCCCTTTATCTGCACAAATTTCATCAGCTGCACATGATGGTATTGCATTTCTTATACGCGCTCAGATCCTTTCCGGTCAACATGCCGGGGCGTTTCCCCGAGCTGTCCGACCATTACCATCCGGGCATCCCCGTTTTGATGCATCATTTAACAGACGCGCTACTGAAATACGCATTGATTATATTCAGCATGCCCTGAGTGCTCTTATGCAGTATAAAGAGTTGTTTTTGAAGGGCAAGCCATAGTCAGTTGTTCTTTGATCGTTGTCAATTGCAACTTTTTTCAACTAACAACGGTCTACTGACAACTATCACCTGCCTAATTGAGTAAAATAGGTATGGTTGATTTCCTTATGATATAAGCGGTTGTACCGCCAAGGATGAGATCATGAATGCGACTATGTCCAAAAGCCCCCATCACAATTAAATCTGTTTTATTGTTCTCAGCGTACTCCAAAATCTTTTTTGCCGGTTCCCCCTGCAACCACTCAATCCCGATATCTATATGGTACGGCCCGATAAACTCTTCGACTTCTGATTTCAATTCACCGCTGCGCTCCTCATCCTCTGTAACGAACACCACTTTCAACCTGCTTTTTATGGTTGTAAAAATTTCACAAGCCGTTTTCAGAGCTCTGTTTGCTTCAATACTGCCATCATAGGCAATAAGCACATTTTCAAATGTCCGAAAATTATTAGGAGTAACCAGTACAGGCCGGGGTGATTTTCGTACAACAGATTCTGTTGTTGAACCAAGAAGACCTGTTGACCACTTTTCATGTTCTCCCCGTTGAGCTATAATCACAAGATCTACGCGTTTTGCTTCCTCGGCAATAATGTTGGGGATAATTCCGGTTAACCTTTTTATTTTAGGTGTCAGCCCCTTTTCACTGCAATAACTCTTAAAATCCTCAAGAATCACGTCTCCGCGTTCTTCAAGTGTTTGCTGAAATTTAGGTAAATAGTTCTGAAAAGGGCTAAACCCAAGCGATCCGGAAATGTCACTTAAAAAAGGTCCTTCCAGAGCGCGAATATCTATGACGTTAAGCCCTGTAATCTCGGCATCAAAAAGTGACGCAAGATAAATCCCATAATCCAGTGATATTTTACTGTTAATTGATCCATCGGTCGGTATAAGTATGCTTTTAATCATAGTATCTGTCTCCTTATATAATATATAAGCTATACTAAGATATGTGCAAACGATTAGTAGTAGAGCGTTAACAAGTTTATTGCTATTATGAACAAGACTGATAAATTTTCTAAAAATATTTTGAATTGTACATATGAAAATGATAATCTGCTTAGCATTCAACCGGTTCATATTATCATATCAACTTCTTAAAAAATCAATTATTTTTATATACGAGGTGTTTTGTGAAAATTCTCGATTATCTTACCCGTGACACTATCACGTATAATTTCGCCGTTACAAGTAAAGAAGAATTTTTTAAAGAAGCGGTTTTAAAAATTATAGATAAAAACCACAATTTCAATAAAGAAGAAGTCTTAAATCTTTTTCTTCTGCGAGAGAAAACCCTTAGTACCGGTGTCGGCAATCATATTGCCATACCGCACATCATGTATGAAAAATGCGAGTCCCAACAAATATATGTCTTCAAACTAAAAACTCCCATTGAATTTCAATCCCTTGACAATCGCCCTGTTGCCATCATTCTTATGCTTATCGGTTCCACTAAATCGCCTCCATCATTTCACATGCGGGTCCTTGCAAAGCTCGGGCTCTTATTAAAAAAAGAGATGTTTCTTGATGATTTGATGCACGCCCAAAATTCTAACGATCTTTATGAGGTAATTAAAAAATATGACTAATGCAAAACTTCTTGTATGCATCATCTCAAATGAAAAAAAACTGGAAGATATTCTTGAGGCTCTTATCGAAGCAGGCTTTACCGGCGGTTCTATTCTTGATGTGCGCGGAATGTTTGAATATCTTGCAGATGAAATACCTCTGTTTGCCGGTTTTAGAAGCCTGATTGAGGATCATACCAAAACCAATAAAATGTTTATGTCCGTCATGCAGGATGAAGCAAAGCTGCGGCAGGCAATGGATATTATCGAGAATATATACGGCAGTTTTGCAGAAACCAATACAGGCATCATGTTCTCTGTTGATGTTGCCAATATTAGAGGGATCAAACAGTGAACAGTGACGGTACAGTTGCAAAATTATACATATGAAATGGTAACGTTAAAAAATTTTGAGCTCTTACCGTTGTCTTTTGACCTTAAAATTATTGCCGATTACATATTACGCTTAACCCTTTACGTCTAACGTATCTTTAACCATGTCCCCTAAACTGCTACTGATTTTTTTTATTATTTTATCCTATGCAGGCGTTTTTTTTGTTTTCAGAAAAAGAAGTCTCAGTCTTCTTGTAGGCATGGAATACCTGTTGCTCGGTTTTCTTTTTTCGCTTGTAGATATTGAAATCGATTCACTTAAACCCCTTCTGTTTCCTTTTCTTGGCTGGATAGGCTTTCTAACCGGCTCACAGTTGAAACTAAAATATGTTTTGCGTCTCGACAAAAAGTTTTATCTGAGTGTAATCCTTTTTACCGTTTTACTAACCGGCACAATTACGGTGGTGCTGTCCGCACTGCTGTCTGCCGAGCATGCTGTGCTTATTGCCATAGCACTGGTTCCTATATCATACCGGACCGTAGCACAGTTTATCACAGAAGACAGGTTTGTGCTGTTTTTTATCGGGATCATTCCTTTTCTGGCAATGTTATTACTTTTGCTCTTTTATTTTGTTCGGCTCACTATGGATTCATTGCTGCTAATGGTAATTTTCATCCTGGTCTTTTCCATAATATCACGATTCATTCTTACTCACCTTGATGATAAAAAATCTATCAATCTTTTACTTGTCGGACTTATTATATTCATATCTGAAAGCTGTGCGGTTTTAGGACTTTCTTCCTTGGTAGTAAACTTCTGTGTCGGGATATATATTGCTAATTTCTGTCCGTATCGCGATATTATTTTCTCAGCATTATACAAAGATGAAAAACAACTCTATATAATGTTTTTACTGCTTCTGGGAATGTTTGCAGGAATCCGACTTGAACCGGCAGTATTTTTAAACAGCCTGCTGATAATACTTGTTGTACTATGCTGCAAGTATCTGTTTTTAAAGATCACCTATTTTCAACTGCAGTCACACCACTGGTTTTATTTCCTGGCCCCTGGTGGTTTTGCAATTACACTTGCAACTGATTTCTGGCTTTTTGAAGGGGGCGCTAGAGCATCAGCGTGGTTTTCTTCTTTTCTGGTAAGTGTCATCAGCCTTCAGTGTATATCGGTTTTGATGAGTAAATCGTATGAAGTATAAGATTAGTATTTTAATTAATCTAAGTAACATTCTTCTGATAAGCTGCATATTTTATGTCATAAGCAGACATGTTGTACACCTCCCCTCTTTTCAAACAATCAGCCCCTACCTTTCATTGGGTTTTCTTATTGTTTCTGCTTATTTGGCCGGTAGTATTGCCAAATCGCTTGGGCTGCCTTCCCTTACCGGATATTTAGCAGCGGGAATCCTGTTTGGGCCCTCACTTCTCGGTTTCATTTCCGAACCCGATATAGTGTCACTTGGTCTAATAAACTCACTGGCTTTGAGTTTTATCGCTATAACGGCCGGCGGGGAATTACGCTTCAAGAGTATTAAAAAAAATATTCTCCCGATACTGGGGATAACATGTTCTCATAGCGTTATTATATTTTCCGGTATTTTCGTTGTTTTCTGGATACTGTTTACAAGCACGTCATTAATCCCTATACCTGATTCAACAACAGCACTCTGCTTTGCACTTTTTCTGGGCGTGCTTGCCCTTGCGAATTCACCTGCCTCTACCATTGCAATTATAAGTGAATATAAAGCCAAAGGTGACTTCACAGACATTGTATTGAGTGTCACTATGTTAAAAGATACTATTGTGCTTATCGGTTTTGCATTGGTCATGGGGTTTGCAACCGGCCTTACTGAGGGCACTACATTTTCTTTACCCTTCCTAATGCAAATCCTCGGTCATTTGGCGCTGTCCTGTTGTGCCGGTCTGCTATACGGCTTTTTAATGATTCTTTTTTTTAAATTCATAGCCAAAGAAATATCTATTTTTATTATAATAGCATCCTTTATTGCACATGAGTTTGCTCATTTTGTCGGCCTTGAACATATGTTGATGTGCCTGATAGCCGGCATCACTGTCCAAAATTTTTCACGTCAGGGTAACATGATGATTGAGGCCATCGAAGAAAGTCATCTGCCTATCTATGTAGTATTCTTTTCCATTGCCGGGGCAAGCCTCAATTTTTCTTTTTTTCGTACAGCCTTTTTGCTGATCATGTTGTTTGTAATCATACGGATCGTTCTCATCCTGGCCTCAACCTATTTAGGGTCAAAACTGACAGCCGGCCCGCCGACAGTACAAAAATACAGCTGGACGGGATTTGTTGCAAATGCCGGACTTGCTTTGAGCATGCTTATAATCATAGATAATACGTTCTCCGGATGGGGACCGGTTTTTAAAGCAATTGTTATATCTGCAATTGCCCTGAATCAGATACTTGGTCCTATCCTTTTTAAGTACGGAATTGTGAGAACTTCAGAGGTGAGAAAAACGTAGCAGTACTCTGCCGCATGTGCATCCCGATCAGATCTGCGAACATGTTAAAATTTCACGCTGCTACGGTCTGCAACCTGTGCACTGTAGTCATAATCTTCCAGCACCGGAAAGCTGTAAAGCTTTTCGGTAAAAGCTGCCTGAATAAACGAATCCACCCACCAGAATATATCGGCCTTCTTTATTGATTGACGCAGCTTGTGCATACGCACGCGTCTTTCATCACGCGGCATGGTAAAAGCTTGATAGAGTGCGTCCGCAATACTCTCCACATCATAGGGATTAACCATTATCGCACCTGTATGCATCTGTGCAGAAGCACCGGCAAATTCACTTAAAATAATTACCCCGTTTTCTTCCACACTGCAGGCACAATATTCCTTTGCAACCAGGTTCATGCCGTCCTTGAGAGGTGTTATCAGGGCAATCTCGGCAGTCCGGTAATAACCGTGCAATTCATACTTGTCAAGGCTTCTGAATATATAATGTATCGGTACCCAGCCGTATTTTGTAAAACGACCATTAATGTTGCCGACCATTTGTTCAATCTCTGTTCTGAGCACCTGATATTCGTCTATATTTTCTCTGCTTGGTACCACAATCTGTATAAAAGCAACTTCCCCGTGTAAATCCGGATACTTGATGAGGGCTTTTTCAAAAGCCTTAAGACGCTCCAAGATTCCTTTGGTATAATCAAGCCTGTCAATCCCCAGTATTATTTTGCGCTCGCCAAGATTTTCATGTATATACCATGCAGAGTCTGCAACTTCTTTGGTCTCGGTCTGTTGCTCAAAATTTTTATAATCTATGCTTATCGGAAAGCTTCCGACTTTGATCACCCTCTCACGCATCTGGATTGTAACAACCTGCCCTTTCCCCTGTATGTGGGTGCCGCCTATCAACGTTCGTACACACTGGATAAAATTTCTCCTGTCACGCAAGGTCTGAAAACCTATAAGATCATATTCCAACAGGGCATGCAGTAATTCAGAACGCCAGGGGAGCTTAACAAATATGTCCGGCGGGGGGAACGGTATGTGCAGAAAAAAACCTACCGTAAGATCCGACTTCAAATTGTGAAGTTCTGCTGCAACATACATCAAGTGATAATCATGTATCCATACATAGTCGTCTTTTTGAGTGTTTTGCAGTATCGTTTCGGCAAACTTTTTATTTACCTGTTGATATATTTGCCAGTACTCCGGATCAAACTTGCAGCGTGACTGCAAATCATGAAAAAGAGGCCAGAGAATTTCATTTGAAAAGCCGTGATAATATTTTTCCATCTCATAATTGCTTAAAAAAACTGGCAAAAGGTTATATCCGGTTTCCTTTGCAGCAACAGCCAGTGGCTCCTCTAAATTATCTTCAGAGCTGCCCGGCCATCCTATCCACAGGCCGCCCCTGTTACGCAGAACAGGTGCAAGTGCGGTTACCAGGCCGCCTGATCCCTGGGTCACAGACCATCCCTCTGCATTCTTCTCAAGAACAATCGGCAGTCTGTTTGAAACAATAACAAGTCTTCTTTTTGGTAAATCCATATTACGTAGGCCCCTCTCATGATCTAGGTTTCTATACGATATGCGAATAAAATAAAATGTCTATGTGTACTACTACTGAACGACAATTAAAACTGTGGGTCGGAGGTTGGCTCGTACCTGTTTGGGCAGCAAGGGCAGTGCGAGCCTCAACCTGAACTATACTAATAGTCGTTCCAGCGAGCAGGTTGCCTGCAGCAATCAAGCAGGTGCGTGCCCAGCTTACGCCCAATGTTAATTGTCCTCATGTACTACAGCTTTTTTAAAATATTTTACCCGGATTTAATATTAAATTCGGGTCAAAAGCAGATTTTATCCTTTTGTGAAGCTCTATCTCCTGGCTGCTCAGGGCCATAGTAAGGTAATCTTTTTTCGAATAGCCGATACCGTGCTCACCGGTTATAGTACCGCCATATGAAAGTGCCCGTTTATAAATCTCTTTTTTTAGGCCCGGAAGTTTTTTGTGCCACTCGTCATAGGGAATCGTGTCCTTGAGAACATCAATGTGAATATTACCATCTCCGGCATGGCCGAACATCATTGATCTGAGCTGCCTGGTTTTAAAATATTTTTTTAAGTCGGTTACAAATTGGGGGATACTGGCCTTCGGCACAACACAATCTTCTGCTAGAAAAACCGGGCTTTGTACAGTAATAGCCTCACGTATGGATCTGCGGGCTTTCCATAATCGGTCCTTCTGTGTAGAAGATTCTGCTACGAAAATAGCGTCCTTATCAATACCGACTGTCTGTGAAATCCTCTGAAGTCCCTCGTATACCGAATCCTCACAATCACCATCCATCTGTATGAACAGATGAGCACCGGCATTGTGAAACGGTATGTTGCCTTCAAGAAAAGATGATACCAGTTGAATGGCATCATGTTCCATAAACTCAATAACAGAAGGCATCACCCCATTTTGTAAGATGCCCTGGACTGCTTCAATTGCATTTTTAATACTCACGAAAGGTATTAACAAGTCTTTGGTTACTGCCGGCAAGGGTATAAGTCTGAGAAATATTTTAGTTATAACAGCAAGAGTACCTTCTGATCCCAGCAGAATGCCGGTAAGGTTATAGCCGGTAACGTTTTTTACTGTTTTGCCGCCTGTAGAAATAATGCTGCCGTCCGGCAAAACACATTCCAGCCCGATAACATAATCCTTAGTCGTGCCGTATTTCACTGCCCGTGGTCCACCGGCATTTTCGGCTACATTTCCACCTATTGAACAGCTTTCCAAACTTGCAGGATCAGGCGGATACATTAAACCGTATTTCAGAGCAGTTTTTTGAATATCACCTGTTATAACACATGGTTCAACAACCGCCACCATGTTATCACTATCAATCTCTATAATTCTATTTAATAATTCCAAAGAAACCACTACACCGCCATATATCGGTACTGAACCGCCGCTGACTCCTGTACCGGCTCCCCGGGGTGTCACAGGTATTTTGTGGTGATTACAGATCGCAACCGTTGAACTTATATCCTGTGCAGACCTGGCCCGTATCACAATATCCGGGTAATGCATTAAATCGGATGTTTCATCCCGGGCATACTTCTCAATAATATCACGGTCAATAATCACCTGACGGGGATCCAGCTTGCTTCTCAAAAGCTCTGTTATTTGTTGCACTGTATCCGGTTTCACAATAATAAATTTCTATAATTACTTACTAAAAAACATAGTAAGTATATACAGCACTATTTGTAAATAAAAAAGTTTATAAAGTTCACTTAATATTATCCGATATACCTCGTAAATACAATTTGTGGTATATGATATATTTTTTGAAGCTATATATTGTGTTTTTTGCACATTTTTTTCTTTACATGTATTTTCTTATCTGATAGTATGGGCCTAATTTCTAGAAAAACACCATAATGTTGCTATAATATAAAGCAATATTAAATAGTTAATATTATTCTTGAACACTAAGCATGAGGTTTTGCGATGTTAATAAAAAACTTAGAGCTTACCGGTTTTAAATCATTTGTAGACCGGGTTAATTTAAATTTTAAACCCGGAATTACGGCCCTTGTCGGCCCTAATGGTTGCGGTAAAAGCAATATTATTGATGCCATGCGCTGGATAATGGGTGAACATAATGCCCGCCATCTTCGGGGTACCAAGATGGAGGATCTTATCTTCAACGGTAGTGAATCCCGCAAGCCCACAGGCATGGCTGAGGTATCCCTGGTTTTATTTAATGCAACCAACGGCAATGGGGGTAACGGCGGAAATGGCGGTGACACTGCGGTAACCCTGGGTGAGGCAACTGAGCTCATGATCACCCGTCGCCTTTTCAGATCCGGTGAAAGCGAATATTTTATCAATAAAGTACCTTGTCGGCAAAAAGATATTGTTGAATTGTTCCTTGATTCCGGTGTGGGTACCAAGTCCTATTCGATTATGGAACAGGGTAAGGTTGATTATATCCTCAGCCTTAAACCTGAAGAAAGACGTATTCTGATAGAAGAGGCCGCCGGTATATCAAAATACCGCTTTCGCAAAAAAGAAGCACTTTCAAAAATGGAGTCTACTAAAAATAACCTCTCCCGGCTTAAGGATGTACTGTATGAAATTCAGGTTCAGATGCGCACACTGGAACTTCAGGTAAAACGTCTCAAACGATATCGCAAAATAAAAGACGAAATGCGACACATTGATTTACTGCTTTCATCAAGTCGCCTCAATGCCCTTACCGCTTCCCGGACTGAATATCAGCAACTGCTTAACCGGTATAAAGACGATGAAATGCATATTTCAACCCAAAGAAATTCTTTTGAAGCGGATCTTGAAAGAAACAGACTTTCTTTAACCGAACTGCAGAAAAAAGTAACCGATCTCCAGCAGAATTCATACACCATTAAGAACAATATACAAAATGCAGAAAACCACTGTCAGTATAATGAAAGGGAGCTGAACAATACATTTGAGCTGATTGAAAAAAATAAACTTGATGGTGCCGACCTTGAAAATGAACTGCACCGCATTGATGATGACATAATCCTGCGTGAAAAAGATTTACAGGCAACCGGCACTGAATATCAAAACCTGCAAAACAGTTTTAACGATTTTTCAGAAGCACTGTCCGGCATAAAGGCTGATTTGCATGAAGTGCATAACAACATTGAACAGGAAAAATCAGTACTTTTGCAAACCGCCTATGATAAGACCGAAAACAAAAATGCCCTAATGCTTAATCGAAGGCTGCAGGATGAAATCACAATTAAGCTCAACAAACTTTCCGAAGAAAAGCAGAACTGTCATGCCAGCCTCTCCGAGCTTGAGCACAAAAGCCTGCTGCTTGAAAAACAGCTTAACGAAATAATCTTAAAAAGAGAGCAAAAGGAAAAACATCTCGAAGAGATCCGGGAAAAATCCGATCATGTATCCAAAAATCTTCTTGAGGAAACAGCCCGTTTTGATGATACCCGCGAGCACATCGGTACACTGCGGGCCCGCCTGCAATCTTTAGAGGACCTGCAGAAAAATCTTGAAGGGTTTGATGAAGGTGTGCAAACCATTATGAATACCACTAAAGAGCACTGCGATGATATTAACGGCATTGTAACACTCTTTGCCGATGTAATTGAGACGACCCCCCGGTATGAGCGTGCAGTAGAAGCCGCGCTTGACAGAAAGCTTCAATCAGTGGTTATTGAAAACATCCAGGACGGCATCCAAGCTATCGAGTACCTCAAAACCCATAACGCCGGAAGGGTTTCCTTTATTCCACTTTCACCTGAAAATATTTCCAATCTGCAAACCGATGATCAGCCCGGCATACCGCTTCTTTCCGTAGTGCAAACACAGCAGCAATTTCTATCCGTCATGGAGGCTCTTCTGGGCGATGTACATGTGGTAAAAGACATTTCCAGCGGACTTGATTCCTGGAAACGTCAATCATCGCACGGTACACTAGTAACGGAAGACGGTGAAGTGCTAGAGCCAAACGGTTTGATTACCGGCGGCAGCACTAATGGATCAGGTTCAGGAATTTTAAAAAGAAACCGTGAAATCAGAGAAAGTTCGGCAGAATTACAGAAACTTGAAACTGATCTGGCGGCCATTAAAAACGAGAAAGAGACCCTGGAGATTGAACTGCAGCATACCAGACAATCTTTTGATACTTTGAGTACCGAAAAGCAGGAACTTGATATCCTGCTTGTACAGGAAAAAACCAAAGAGGAGCAGGCCGCCAAAGAGCTCTATCGTGAAAAGGAAAAATCACGTGTGCTTTCCTTTGAAGAATCAGAGAGTACTGCAACTCTTAACAACCTGAAAAGCGAACTTGATCAACTGCTCGTACAAGAATCCAAACTCCAGCAATCCGAAACAACTAAGGAACAAGCTCTGTCTGAACTGCACCTCCAGGAAAAAAGCCTTAAGGACAGGCTTGAGCAGGCAGAATCACAACATACGGATTTACGTGTAAACCTTGCCGCAACTCAACAAAAACTTGAAAACATTCAAAGCAATGTACAGCATCTTAAAGACCGGCAAGAATCTGCTCAGTCAAAAATAGATGCTCTGCAAAAAGAAAAGTCAAATCTGGAAGGAAAAACTGCAAATCTTTCTCAGGAAATCACAGATACAAAAGAACGTCTCAGCACGCTGATTGAACAGGGCCAGCAGATTGATGAACATATTGATGCTGAAAAGACCAGGGTGCAGGAGCTTGAGCGGTCGGTTCTTGCTACCGAAGAATCCCTCAAGGACCTGCGTACCCGCTGGGATGCCCTTGAACCTAAAATACATGAAACCGAACTAAATCTTTCAAATCTTTCTATTCACCTTGAACATCTCAATAAAGATTTGCAGGAAAAATATGCGCTATCATGCGATCAGCTGCCCGCCCCCCCCGAACCGGAAACCTTTAATGAGGAAGAATCCAGAGAACGTCTTGAAAAGCTGAAAAAACGTCTTGAAAACATAGGTGAAGTCAATCTCGGCGCAGCTAACGAGTTTGAAGAGCTTGAAAAAAGATATAATTATCTCTGCTCCCAGGAAGAAGACCTGCTGCAATCTCTTGAATCGTTAAACAAAGTTATTATAAGGATTAACAGAATAACAAAACAAAAATTTCTCGAAACCTTTACTACCATAGACACTCATTTTAAAGAGATTTTTCCTATGCTGTTCAACGGCGGCAGGGCCTATATGCAGCTTACAGATGAGTCCAATCTGCTGGAAACCGGCATTGAAATTTTTGCTCAACCTCCGGGCAAAAAACTTCAGAATCTTGATCTGCTCTCAGGTGGAGAAAGGGCCTTAACGGTAATATCACTCATGTTTGCTATCTTTCTAACGAAACCAAGTCCTTTTTGTCTCATGGATGAGATTGATGCTCCGCTTGATGATAATAATATCGGTAAATTTGTTATCCATCTGCGCAAGATGGCGGAACATTCTCAGTTCATAATTGTCACCCATAATAAACTGTCAATGCAGGCTGCAGACTCACTGTACGGCATAACCATGGAAGAACAGGGTATTTCCAAGGTTGTTTCTGTTGAGCTTAATTGAAAATTATTACAATGGAACCTCAGAAAAACAAATTCGGCTTTCTAAAACGCTTAAAAAAGGGGCTGTCAAAAACACACAGTACCGTTATAAAAAGACTTGATGAACTCACCTTCGGTAAACGGGAAATCAGTGAAGAACTGCTCGAAAATATTGAAGAGATTCTTATAACGGCCGACCTTGGTATGGCAACGGTACAGAACCTTATGGAAAGGATCAGATGGAAGATAGACAGAAAAGAGCTGCAGCAGCCGGAAAAAATCCATGACACCCTCAAAGATGAAATCCGTGATATCCTCGCTAAACAGGAATTGCCTTTGAACATTGCTGCCGCTTCCTTGCCCTTCACGATACTTACGGTAGGGGTCAATGGCACTGGAAAAACCACAACAATTGCAAAAATGGCACAAATTTTCAAAAATCAGGGTTATTCTGTATTGCTGGCTGCCGCGGATACTTTCCGGGCTGCGGCAATCGACCAGCTTGAGATCTGGGCAGAACGTGTTAATTGCCCCATAATCAAACACAAGCATAAGGCCGATCCTTCTGCGGTGGTATTTGATGCTCTCAAATCTGCGCAGGCTAAAAAAATTGATATCCTTATTATCGACACTGCCGGCAGACTTCATACAAAAGCACCGCTGATGGAGGAGATAAAAAAGGTTAACAGAATCATCAACCGTGAACATCCAGGCGCCCCGCACGAAACCCTGCTTGTGCTTGATGCTACGACCGGTCAAAACGCGGTAGCTCAGGCAAAAATGTTTCAGGAATCCCTGCATATTTCCGGTATTGCCTTAACCAAGTTGGACGGCACTGCTAAAGGTGGGGTTATTGTTGCAATTACGGAGACATTACAAATACCGATACGCTACATTGGTGTCGGTGAAAAAATTGATGATCTGCGGGAATTTGATGCCGAAAGCTTTGTCGAGGCCCTTTTTGAAGACTAGAGCATTTCCCTTTTTCTATAGCCCTTGAGCACTGCAAAATGCAGCAGGTAAGGAACTGCTGTTACTGTGACCGTACTGTAAAAAATATAGACCCTGCACTAAAAAGCGGGATGTTCGCTGCCCGCACGATCCCGGGCAACTCTCAACTGCCGTACTGTTCCCTGCAATTCATGACAGCTATAACAAAACTGATGACACTTGTAGCAATACAGAGTGGGTTATCATCGCATAATTCGACGCCCTGCACTAAATTGATAACAGCTTCAACAACACAGAGCCAGAACAAAAGATCATCACCGGCCTGCTGAACAATTACAGGGGCGCTATGCTCTGAAAGGGGTACAACAAGCTCCTTGTCGTCAATAGAAATAAAAACCGCAGTATCGGTCTGTTTTTGATCTTGAAAACCGATTACTATCCGACTGTCGGATGGTCCGTTTATAACAAATCCAATCGTAAAACCCTCCGGATATTCAAGCGGAATCACGTTGACTGCTATACCGGCCTTTTCCAACAAGCTTCCTGCGGTAACAGCACCATCGGCACCATGTTGCCGGTATGCAGCACATTTTTGCGGCAAGGTCACCATAGACATGATAAGCATGCTGATTATAATCAAGTTGATTTTTTTTGTAATACCTTTCATATGAATACTCCTTATGTTGTAAACGCTTATGTAACGTAACCTGATATACTTTCACCTCTATTATCGACACGGTTGAGTGCAAAAATAATTTTTAAATTCACTTCAGGGTTTGCGTCAAATTTCCAGGGGATATTCCAAAAAATTAACATATGCACATTAGCATAAAAGCGGAAGGGGGGGGATTCGAACCCCCGATCCCTCTCGGAATAACGGTTTTCGAGACCGCCGCCTTCAGCCTCTCGGCCACCCTTCCCTGCTTATAATTAAAAACTAAGCTATGCAGTATATATATTACTTTAATTTTATTACATAAGTAGTGAATAAAATTTTTATATTCACACTATTTGCAATAGGAGCTCTACCATTACCCTATCGACTGTAGTTTTTTTTCAAGCTCCAGTAATTCGCAAACGGCATAACGTATTACAATCCGCGCATGGATTCACTTCGCAGGCATTTTTCATCTCTTGAGACAAGAATCTGATCAAGCTGTCTCATTACATGTTCCTTATCACGGTGCAGACGTGCTCTGAGAGGAAAGTAATTGGAGGCATGATTTGAAAAAAACAGGCAATTATCAAGTTCAAGACCTGCTACCAGAGTCCGCAGCTCCTGCACCAGCTCAAATTTATCCGGCATTATAAATGTTCCCTGCTGGTATGATTCATATAACGGCGTACCGTGCACGGGCATAAGTGTTAAGGCGGCCGCATGGTTAGGTGCCATGCCATTTAACACCTTAGCGGTTTCACGTGCATGTACTGCGCTCCTGTGTCTGCCTGCCAGTCCCAGAATAACGGTGACGTTTAGTTTCATACCGGCCTGTTTTACCTTGTGCGCAGCATCAATCATGTGCTGGGGCCCCACCCCTTTTTTTACATTCTGTAATGTTTCTATATCACCGGACTCCAATCCCATATAGACAATACCGAGTTTTTTTGTGCGCAGTTCACGTAAATCATTAACTGATTTTTTTAACACACTCTTTGCATTGCCGTAAATTCCGACCCTTTGCAGTCTGGGAAAGCACTTTTCAAGATGTTCCAAAATGCACATTAGACTTTGCTGAGGCATTATCAGCGGATCACCGTCACACAAAAAAATTCTTCTGACATCATTTTTATACTGCGATGCTGCCTGATGTATGCTGTCGATAATCTGCTCCAGCGGTTTGATTGCAAACTGTTTATCTTTATAGGCAGGACAAAAGGTGCATTTATTATGGGAACAGCCGACCGTTACCTGCAGGATGAGACTTCCGGCCTCACTGGGTGGCCGAATAATGATTCCTTCATAATCCATGACATACTCATTGCAATCAAGCAAGATGTTTCTTCACGGCCTTAATTAAATCATCGTGCGGGATAGTTTCCTGCAGACCTTTTTGCATGTTGCGCAAGGTTATTTTTTTCTCCTGCAGTTCATCCGGACCTAAAATAAGTACGATCGGGATACTACGGTTTGAAGCATAGGTAAGCTGTTTTTTAAGCTTGTGCTGGCTAAAATATACTTCTGTATGTATTCCGGCCTGCCGCAGGTTTTTGGCAATAATCAGATTATTGTTCATCAGTGTGGAATCAAATACAGTAATAAGAACCTGCGTTTTAGTATACTGCCTGTTTTCTTTGCCTGTTTCCTCCAGCACGGTTACAAGACGCTCAAGGCCGAACGACGTACCGGTAGCTGCTACCGGTTGTTTGGTATACAGCCCGATTAAATTGTCGTATCGGCCGCCCCCTGTTATGCTGCCGATGCTGGGTTCCCGTACTACAGTCTCAAAAATGGGTCCCGTGTAATAATCAAGCCCGCGGGCGAGAGATAAATCAAACTGATAATTCTCTGCCGGCACACCATGAGCAGCAAGCGATGAAAGGATACTATGCATTTCACTAATACCTTCATCACCCTCCAGCACACCCCTAACATATTCAGCAATGTCGTCCAGAGTAGTTTCGGCATGCAGCATCTGCAGTATTTTTTTTTCCTGTTCTTTTCCGGGTACGATACTGTTGGTACGCATCTCCTGCATTACACCGTCCGGTCCGATTTTATCTAATTTATCAAGCGCCCGTAGAAACAGTGCAATAGCTTCATCGGCTATACCTGACTTTTTTGCAAAGGCATTAAGCACCTTGCGGTTATTAATGCGCATGTTGAAGCTTTGAAACCCTAATGTATGCAGCACCTCAAATGTTATTATAATCAGCTCTGCATCAGCATAGGCACTATCACATCCTACAATATCTATATCGCACTGATAAAACTCACGAAAACGTCCCTTTTGCGGTTTGTCGGCCCGCCAAACCGGTGCTATCTGATAACGCTTAAAAGGCTTGGTGATTGTGGGGTGCATGGCAATAACCCTGCTCAAGGGGATGGTTAAGTCATAGCGCAAAGCAACCATGCGTCCGCCCCTGTCCTCAAAACGGTAAATCAGCTTTTCCCCTTCTTCTCCGTATTTGCCCTCAAGCGTCTCAGCATATTCCAGGCACGGTGTATCTAAGGGGTCAAAACCAAATGATTCAAACACAGCGATCATTTGGCTGATAATTTTCTGGCGCACTGCCATTTTTTCAGGCAGAAAGTCTCTGAATCCTTTAGGTATTTGTGCAGTAATCATAGAAGGCTCACATTATTCAATCAGATTGGAGTATGTTAAAATTAAAAGCAAAAATTTCTTAAACAAATTGTGAAAAATCTTTTGGAGTTTTAATACCTCCGTAACTACTTTTATCCTTAGTGCCGTATTTTGATTCAAAGAAATTAAATCCCCGAGTAATCATTTCCATACAGAAATTGTTTTTCTCAGCCAGGAAATCAGGCGACGTAAGTGAGCATCCTGCATACAGTGCCTGCTCTGCTTCTTCTTTACGGCCCTTGCTATAATGAAAGAAAGCAAGTTCTTCCAGTCTTCGTTTAAAAATTCTTCTTCTTTGTTCAGTAAAAAATTGTTGGGCTGTTTCCACATGCAGTTGCTGAACTCTCTCCTGCTTTTGTATATCACTCAACACCAGGGGACTGTAAGCAGCATTGCTTAATTTTTCCCAATGCTCTTTAGCAATATCGCTTAAGACAAACCAGAAAACAATGTCAGAATCGTCAAAAAGTTCTTCAACATTTGAAGCCCGCTCCTGCTGCTGCAAAACAGCTTCTTCATCGAGGACATCATAGATGTACGCCTGCTTTCTGAGTGCAATCACATCGGAAAACAGCTTTTTCATCTGTTCAATGGTAGCATTTACTTCACTGCCCTGCTCCTCGGTTATTCTGCAGGCTTCTTCTACCAGAAACACGGCATTTTCAGGCTTGGTTTCAATAAACTCCGCCCGTGTATCAGCCAGCAGCTTTTCTATGAAAAGCTGGGTCTCTTTCCTGAATGCGTTTGTCACTTCCAGCTTCTGCAGCCCTTTCATATCATTTGTTACAATATTAAATATCTTGGTCTCATAGGCTGTTACCGGTTTAATCAAAAATATAAGCCGGTACCCTTCGGCGTCAATCCTGGAGATAAAGGCGCGGGGATCGGGAAGGGTAACTTTCTTCAAAACAGAAGTCTTTTTTTCTTTTTTCACATCAAAATCAATCTTAATACCTTTTTGCTTAAGGGCATGGGCCTTTTTCTTGAGTATCTTTTCTATCTCTTTACCGTTATTTTGATCGTATATCGCTTCAAGAATGTAAAAGGATTCAATCGTATTGAGCTGAATTACATAACCGATTGCTTCCCAACCTTTTTTTTCATCAAACTCCAGCACTTTTACGATAAATGCGGAGCATTGCACATCTGATTCATCAATCAGCTGATGAATTATTCCTTCACGCTCAAGCATGTCTCGTGATGTAAAATCTTTTATTAGTACAGTGTCGATTTTTCCACCTGTTATCGCCTGCTTAATCCTCTGAGTGAGATTATCTAGGTCAAGAAGCCTGCTTGCCAGGCCCTCCTCTATGATGGCATCACTTTTGGTAAACAGCTCAAAAATGGCATGTCCTGTACGCGGCAAAAACATCTCCTTGCGTACAAAATCCTGTAGAAACTGAATATGCTCTATGCCTTTAAGATGCTTCATGAGCTTGAGCAGTATTTCCTTCTCTTTTTGATTTGCCTTTTGAAACCTCTTTGCAATTGTGCTGAAACAGGCTTCAGTAATCTCAAGCATTTCTTTTGTTTTATTGCTGTAATATGAGTCAAGCTGCTCTTCTTGCAGGGATGCCCTGAGAACTTCTTCAAGAATTTGGTAAACACTTGTATTGAAGTCTTTATCGGTTTTTTGTTGTGTTTTTCTGCTTTTCTTGGAAGCCATCGTAATATATTCCTTTCTCAAAACAGCCTGTAGCCGGACAATCCAACAGTATGATGTTAAGCAGAATACATCAACTGCCCGTTTGTATGCTTCATATTACTATACGCCTAAAAAACTACATAAGCAACTTAAATAACATGACTTAATTCACTGAGCGTGTATCTGTTGCAGTCAATAATATACGCCTGTGCGATTAATTGAATTGAATTCTTCATGGAACCATAGCTAATCGAAGCTCCCGCTTTTTGCGGGGAGACAATGGTGTTCATGAAGAAAATTAAAGGGGGACAATTATAGGTAAAGAAGCCCGGTAAGTCAAAAGCAATTTATTATCTATAAAAATATCTTGACTGAAAATAAAACTTATATTAATTTTTTACGATTATTTTATAATTGCTTTTGTTATTTAATGGGGGATCGTACAATGGCAGTACACCAGACTCTGGATCTGGCTATCCAGGTTCGAATCCTGGTCCCCCAGCCATAGATAAATGGTCCCATCGTCTAGTGGCCTAGGACGTCGGCCTCTCACGCCGAAAACACGGGTTCGAGTCCCGTTGGGACCATATAGGCTTTCTAACCTATTGAAAAAACTTCGCAGTATCAGCTACTTATTAACCTATTTTGACCCCAATATGCCACAGTGTGGCACGACTGTGGCACACAGCATACCTTGTTTCTTATTTTCAATAGGTTTTTTTTATATTATTTGCTCTAATCTGCTTTCACAATTCGATATCCCTTTTGAATCAAACACAAAAAAATTATAACAGACTATAAACTTTGACAAAACATTATAAGGTTGACAAGCCTTTGTAGTTATCTTATGTATTTGTCTATGAGGGGTACTGATGTAACAGATACAAAAGCCTATGGCATTTCTATTTCTTCCTATTGTTTTTTCTCAATTTTATTGCTTAGCATTACGGACTAATGGCACTGTAGAAATATATACTAATATTTGAATCAATTTGGAGGAAATACACAATGGAATGGAAGCAAGCATCAATCGTTGAAAATGGTACGATTATTCCTGAACGATGGGTTTATCTTCATTATTACGAAGCATATAATCTATTATTTCGAATAGAGAATGCTTTGCGTATATTTGTATATATTGTTCTTAAAGACCATCTAAAGGATAAGTGGTTCGAAGCTGATGTCACTGCTGAAGATGGGAATGGAACAATTAATTCACTCTCAAAGAGACGTATGAATCAAGCACAGACTTTTGGCTATTTGGGTCATCCAATCGTCTGTCCAATCATGCATTTAAATAGTGGTGAACTAACCCGCTTAATTGTTTCAGATAAGTACTGGAAACACTTTAAACCTCACTTCCTCGGCAGTAAGGATATTATCAAAAATAAATTCGATGAGGTCGGTTCGATCAGAAATTCTCTTGCCCATTTTAGACCAATACGTCTTGATGACGTTGATGTTCTCAAACAGAACTCCAAACAATTTTTGCATGGTATTGAGAAATTTCTAAACCAAGTTCTCATTCAAACAGATGTCATTCCAACAAATACACAACACGAATGGTACAGAGAATTAAAGACATTAGGGACAGACCTCTGTGTGTTCAATTTCCATCAATCTGCAGACGAGGAATGGGTTCGCATAAGCATCCAATATGGTTGTCCTATTATTAATAAAGGTCCTAATTACAGAAATTATGCAATCTTTAATGCACTCTCACTAAAATCATCTGCTGTTCTGAGAAAGTATCCAGAAATTGCAAAAGATATATGTTATCTATCTGAATCAGTACACTATCCACAAATACAAGAAAACAACGAGGCTGTTTTTGGTAAGACACTTTATTTTGTACTAAGTCGAACCACACTTGAAAATCAGCATAAAAGTCTTAAAAACGCTTTTGAGGATCTTCTTCTTGAAGTTTCACAAGAGACAGAGTTAATTCAGCAAGATCACCTTGCACGTGGTGAACTCATACACTCTGCTTCAGTGAAAGCCTCTCTCATTACAAAAGGCGACCAATCACACTGGGAATGGAACTATCAAGATTTTTTTACAGTTGTTTTGGAAGATGATCCAACGGAGTATTGGGGCAACTTTAACTACTATGGCTGGTCAGATTTTATTTCCGCAACTGATCGGTATCCTTGGATGCCTGAACCTGTTTCTATAGAAGAATTTCCTTTCTAGCAAGCAAAATACTTCAAAACTTGACTAAATAGTTAATAAATAGGAACAACAGCGCCTATTTTCTGTCATTGACTTTTGGTCTGCCATGGGGCAATGCACGCAAACGTCGCCCAAATCTACGCTCCAGTTTATTCACAAAGCTTTCCGATCCGCACGGACGTCCGGTCAGTACATTTTTTCTAATACTGTCTATCATGTTTTGATCTTCTTTTGAACGA
>JANQFE010000025.1 GCA_028278025.1 Thermodesulfobacteriota bacterium
TGAAAGGTGTTGGTGTATACACTTGAAAATGAGAAATCCATTCGCTATTTTAACACGTTATGCCCTATTGCAACTGGACTCATAATAAACTCTCGCTAGAAAATTGTTGAAAATTTTCTTCATGGTAGGATAGTTGGTTTTTAGCCTTTTTGCTGCTTCGGGAATTGAAATTATGGGATTTGCGCACAGCAAATCATAAAACTTATTTGACAAGCATATACTTAATAATAATTAAGGCAGGGGTATCGGCCAAAAACATAAACAGATGTATCTCCTTCAAAGTCTGCCGGGTATCGGTCGGCAGCGGGTCGAGAGGCTTCTTGATACATTTGGGAGTGTTGCAGCAGTAATCACTGCAGGCTGTGAGGAGCTGCAATCAGTCAACGGTATCGGAGCAGGTGTTGCAAAAAAGATTAGATGGATGGTGAGTGAAAAAATGATTGGCTACGGCGACAACATTCATTTTTTTATCTGAATTAATCCCCATACCATAATATCGTAATTTTCTTTACGCAAAGCCCGGTCAACTTAATTGTACGACTATTTTGGGGCAGTTCTAGAAAATTTTTATGGTCAAGAATGGAGATGCCGGTTGATAATAAATTTTCATAACTACCTGTATTTGCTTTTAAAGTTCGAAAAGTGGTGGAGTGTCGATACGTTATAAATTTTGCTTTTCTATTTCTACAAATCCGTTGGTCGCATGTTTGGAATTATTACTTGAAAAGGATTGTGTAATTCGGGAACAAAAGCGTCAACAAGGTACAATGGGATAGAAGTATATACAGGGGATAACTATTTAAAAAATATGAACTTTATTTAAAGAATTAAGTAAATTGCCGATAGAAGATATATATGTTTAAACGATACCATTTTAACACACTGCTTAACCGAGCAACAATCCTCCCGCAGAGCGGGAGACCTTAGAATTTCGCAATTTTATAATTAGGTATTGCTGCAACCCACTATAAAAGGAGGCGATATGAAAAGTGCAAGCATAATCAAAAAATTGCAAGTAGTAGTGTTTGTCTGTCTGTTTGCTTCAGGACTCGGGTTTGAGCAGGTTCAGGCGGCGCTGCCGGGTGCCCGCTCCGGAGTAGACGGCGGCAGCGGCAATGTCTACCTGGGGGGCAACTTCATCGAGTTCGGTATCGGCCAGAACGGCTCTTCGGGTAAAGCAAAATCAAATCTGAAAATAACCGACTTTTACGGCCGCCAGGAAGACGAGTCGGGCACCTCTTCGGCTCCGGGCTTTCTGGGTGATGCCGACGGGTTCGGTAACGGGGCTGATCTGCGTATTGACTACTTTCTGCCCGGCATTGCGGCCGAAGGCTGGGGGGTGAGTTTGAACAACGGCGTCTTGGTCCACGCCCTCAACAGCCACTCCTCTGACGACATTACCCCCTACAGTTTTTTCAACGCCAGCGCCGGCGACAATCTGCGCACAACCGGTACGGGAACCTGGAACGGCCTGAAGATCGATCATGCCATCTCCTTTGACGTCAACCAAAAGTATGTTACCTACCAGATAACGCTGACCAACAACAGCGGCAGCGACATGACCCAGGTCTCTTATATGCGCTCCTTTGATCCTGACAACACGAGGGATATGTCGGGATCTAGTGCCACAGTCAACACCGTGGTTGCCGATATCGCCACCGACGGCGAGGTCATCGTGGAAGCGCTTTCCCAGGCCGGAGATGCCTACAACACAGCCGCCGGCACGCAGTCCCTGATTAGGTACTATAGTACGGATTCCAGAGCCGTTCCCCGCCTTGCCTCAGGGCTTATGGACACCCAGGCCCATACTGTGGTAACCGGCGCCACGGCAAGAGGAACCACGCAAACAGCAGATAGCGGTATTTCCATCGGTTTCAACATCGGCAACCTGGCCAACGGCGCCAGCACGAATTTTACTTTTTACGTGGTGATGCGCTCCCAGGCCGGATCGGTAAGCACTCGTATGAACACGGATTATACTTTTACTGTATCGGATTTTGACTATGTGGACCCCGGGGTTTCACTGACGAAAATTCAAGTCAAGACCCTGCCGGCACCCGGCACCCTGTATGTGGATGATGACTCAGATGGCGCGGTGGACGGAGGGGAGGCCGTGGCCGGTGATGATGAAATCACAACAGTCAATCTTACAAAGTTAAAGTACAAACCCGACACAGACTGGATGGGATCGGACGCTTACACCTTTCTTGCCAACAGCATTGGCAGCACTATTACGATGTCGGTTACCGTTGCCGGAGTTACTGCGACATTTGATGCGGCGGCCGTCGAATCAAACCTTGACAGCCGCAGCATAAACGTTACCCTCTCCGGCACCACCTTTGCCGACAATTCACTTGATGCAGCCAATTTTACGCTCAACAATACCCCTGCGGGCTTGTCGGTTGAAAGCGTCAGCTACACCGATACCACCCACTGCACGGTCAACCTTGCCTACGATGGTGACTTTGACAGCGATGTGAGCACCCTCGGGCTCACGATTGCATCGGCCGAGCTCGCGGTCAGCAACGATCTTTCATCTCTGAGCAACCTGCCTGTTACAGCCGTCAACGACGCCGAATCGATCACCATCACCGATGATGGAGAGATCCTGGAGGGTGCTGAAGACGGTGAGATGATTACCGTGACACTCACCGGCGGCGTGTTTTCCTCCTCCCTGACAGCCGGCAACTGGACGGTCACCAACCTGCCGGCCGGAGTCAGCGTGGCGGCGGTAAGCCGAACCAGCGCCACGGTTGCAGCCATTACGCTGACAGGCAATGCCTCTGTAGACTATGACACGGACATCACCAACGTAACGGTCGAGTGCACCACGGACGAATATGTTGACTCAACGGGAGATGCTGCCCTGTCGGTAAACACAGGGGTAGCCTTTACTGCTACTGTCGAGACAACTACCACTACCGTTCATAAAGGAGAAACTGGCAGTGGAAGCGGGTCTCGCAATGCTGCACCTGTCATAACAGAACACAGTGCCAATCCGCGGTCAGGCTCAGCCCCTCTTGCGGTGCAGTTTGCCTGCACGGCAACAGACAGCGACGGTACTGTGGTTGAATTCCTTTGGGATTTTCAGGACGGCATTTCCACACGGACCCCTAGAAGCTACTGTACCCATACCTTCACAACCCCTGGAGTCTACGAAGTTGAACTGACTGTATATGATGATAAAGGCAGTTTTGACAGTGCCGTTCTGGACATAGAAGTGTTTGATGATCCTGAGGACGGGGGTGTACCAACGACTACAACCACCGTATCAGGGGGCACCACAACAGACCCGGCCGGCCAAATCGAGCTGACCGGTCCTTCCGTAAGTGTTGCCGGCGAAGTATCTACAGCTATTACCTTGAGCATCAAGGATTCTGAGGGAGATACCGTAACTGTCACGGAAAACACGACGTTTAATCTGTACTCCAGCTTTTCGGATATGAGCATGTTTTTCAGTGATGCTGCAGGAACGTCGGAGATTACCCAGGTGACCATAGCCAAGGATTCCGGCACGGCAACATTCTATTATGAGGGCGGGGAATCAGGCGATCACACTATAACAGCGGAATGGAACAGCGGAGGAGAGTATCTGGCTGCCGGCACACACAACATCACCATTGCACTGGCTGTCAGTGACAGTGTCGATGCATTCAGTTCCTTCTGTGTAAACGTAACAAAGGTTGAAATGCACTACGCGGATGATGACAGCGATGAATGGCATGAAACCTTCACAGGATCTTCCAATCTTGATCTTATGGCCGGTAGTCTATATGGTGAACCATTCCCGGGAATCAGAGGCTTGTACTTGGCTGACACTAGCTTCGATGAAATAAGGATCACATTCAAGAATTCATTTACTGTCAGTGCTCATCTGCTTTACGATGAAGTTGCCTATTACTCATCCCAGAGCGTTTTCGAGGAACAGACCAACCTGGCCTGCCGGGTCACTGATTTCGATCCGGGCGGCGATGATACGGAATTTACATTCAGGATCGAGGATTGGGGGGCGCTGAATGATGATGTTGTTCTCACAGAATTCATAAGCGTTAACATTGCGTTGGACGGTATGTATACCCCAACCCTGAAATTTACCATAAGTGATAAACTCTTATTGATGGGGACCGACGGCACGCCGGAAACCTATCATTTCAGACTCATGAGCCCGGTGGTGACAATAAATGACTAGGTGCAATACCATGTTATATTTCGAGCGGTTTAAAATCACTTACAGAGGCACTATCAACCAATTTTGTTTGACAGGACAGGAGCTACGGAAAGGGAAAATATGAAAAAGCCGTCACAGAAAACTGCTGATGCAGTAAGCCGAAGGGACTTTTGCAACAGGATGATCAGGCGATCATCGGCCTCTGCAGCGGTGGCCGCATTAGGCTGTCTCGCTTACAAAAAGCCTGCGCTGCGCAGTTTCTTCGGGTCACGGAAGGCCTACGCTCTTCAAACTGCCTTTACCTTATACGGGAGAGCTGATTAACACTCACCCCGAATATCCCGTGATCCCCCGGTCACTCCCGGCTTTTACCGGCGGCCCGGGCGGTCGATTTTCTGAAGTCGGCGGGTGATGCGGTCTTTTGCGCAGGCCCTTTCCTTTGCCGACGAATATTGACCGTTTTTTTTCGGAAGGTGCGTGAGCGTGAGAATCAGCCGCCTGTAGTAGAAGAGCAGGTGACGAAGGAGATAGCGAAAGGCATCACCGGACGATCGGATTCCGCGATAAACGGTCAGGCTGCCTAAAAACGGAAATACTATTTTAACCAGAACATAAGCAAGTTTGTTCAGAAAACCCTTCCGGTTTTCCAGGGCAATCCGGAAATTCCACAGAAATCCCCTGATATTAAACAGCATGTCTTCATCCGGCAGGGCAAGCATCTGCCGCAAAGACATGGAAAATTCCTGGAAAGCGCTGTAGTTGCTGTCACGTCGGGATGGCTGGGGCATGTGTGCAAGAAGCCCCAGAGACGAAAGAGCATTCGTGGTGAGGTCGAATACCTGTTCAAGCCCAAAATCGCTGATCATAGTTTCGATTTTATCCCGCTTGAGCTCATTTCTGCAAAAAACGATCAATCCTGCAATATCCAAAAAGTGTTTCAGAGAAACATCGAACCTGTGTTGGCACAGATGGGCGATATTGAACACAAGCTCCATTTCAAGGCAGAGCACCGGGCAGCGCACCCCGCAAACATCTATCCACTGCCTGTGGTTCAAGGCCAGATCCATGAACCCTGCCTGGTTCAGGATGACGTCATAGGGATTGAAATGAAATTCCAGGATAGTCTGCGAAGGAGCATGATTCATAACGATATGATAGATGGAAGCCGGGGTATCACCGGAGATTTTTAATGTGTACCCCATATCACGGCTTATCTTTACAAGCTGCCGCAGGTCGTCCTGGAAGCAGAGGATATCTATATCGGAAAGGGTACGCAGGGCTGTATCCTTATAGACTCTTCCTGTCAGGGCAGGACCCTTCAACACTACTACGGGTATGCCGTTTTTTTCACATCTGCTCAAGAGCGTCCGCAGGGTATCATAATACTGTTCGTTTCTGAGGAAATTTTCGAAATAGGCCCGCTCCCAGCGCTGTATCAACTGCTCAGGTATCTGTGCCGAAAGCACTTTGTTTGTAACCATCCAGTAGAGCAGCGGTTCGATGTTGTGAAAATAGGCCAGGTCACCGGTGGCCTGCCAGTCCACCGTATCCCCGCCCGGGAGCGGCGGCAGTGCCTTCCGGCCCTGAAACAGCCAGCCGGCTGTCGCGGCTAAAAGCCAGTTAAGGGCCGGAAGCCGTATGTCTAGAAGCGTATGCTGCATTAGATCAGAAGGCCAATCCCTTTCAAAATATCGTGCCGGTGGAGTAATCTGTACAGTCTTACCCCGGCAGCTCGTTTAAAAGGACTCGCAGGGACTGCATGCTGTTTGTCCGGAGCCTGATGAGGTCAACTGCATTACAGACCCTGATAACCGCATCAAAGAGACGTTCATCATCTGTGTTGGGGGGGAAACAACACCCCAGAAGGTCCGTGAGCACTTCTCCTGGATCAACCTTTTCGATTCCCGGTTTTTTCAAAGGACCGTATTCAGGCATCAGGATGGTCTTCAGCGGAACGGGACCCTGGCCGGCAGAAAAAGGATAATAGCGGGCTATCCTGGAGTTTACTATCTGGAGCCGTCCGTTTTGAATCGGATAACGTGACATATGCTTTTTTGCATACAATGCATCAAACGTAAGCACCTGGGGATAGGAATGCACCAGCAGGGTTTCCGGATCCACCGGTGCAACCTCTTCGCACAAAAAAACGCCGCCCATCTCAACCAGGTTGAAGGTGGTGACTGTCTTGCCGGTGTCCGGGTTGCCCGGGATGACACAGGCAGTTTCTCCCAGCATTACCGCCCCCGCGTGAAAACATATCCAGTCACCTGTGGTTTCAGTCAGGGTGGTTTCAATATCCGCCTCCAGCAGGCATATGAGCTCAAGGCATGATTCGGACTGTTTTGCCTGCCGTCCGTTTTTAAGCAGGGTAAAAGCATCGGGGATGACCTCGATGACATACTCGTGCTGGTGGGATACATTAGTACCGGAATGTATCGAATGGGAAAAAGCGGTTTGAATATCGGCAACAATTTTGTCAGGAACGGTTAGAGAAATATTGAGTTTGGGAAAAGACAAGAAAAAGGTTTTCATGTTTCCGTGCAGACTAGTTTATATTGCAAAAACAGATCGAGCAGCTTTTGCAGATCGTCTTTCATTTCAGCCTGGTCTCCTTCAAAAACCTCACTGAGCATATAGAGGAGTTCATCGAAGGTAACCGGCTCACGGAGAACCTCCCAGATAAAAAGAGAGGTGTCATCCAGGACATGTATACCGCTTTGTTCACTTGAGTATAGTGCTGTTTTGTTACCAACTTTTTTGACCTTAACCTGGTCGGATCGTTTGTAGAACATGGTCACCCTCAACTTTTATAAACAGCAGTAATCCTATTGGGTAGAAAAGTCAAATTGAAATAATCAAATAAAAACTACCATGCTTTTAGGCAAAGGGCCAATAGATTTTATTGGTTTATTTGATTTGATTTGATAGTATTATTATCAAGAATAATTTACAAAAGCCTATGTGGACGAGTTACGTCGTTAACTCGTCATAAAAAAAAGTGGGGCCGATATGAAAACACTGCATGTACCCAAAAAATCCTGAAAGAGAGATAACTTGTGGCGGTACAGGTTAGCAATAATTATCCAAAGCAAGCTACGGACTGCGGTCCGATCCTGAATCAATACCTTGACATATTGATTATCGGTGCCGGACCGGCAGGAATTTCTTCTTCACTTTATTTGGCTGAAAAAGGGTATTCCCCTGCTCTAATAGATGAAGCTGAATTCCCTAGAGATAAAGTATGCGGAGATGCCATTTCAGGAGAGGGGCTCAGGGTACTAAAGTCTTTTGGATTGATGGATGCAGTAGAACAAAGCGGCCGTAAATACAATAAAAAAGAATTAAACCTGGGCCTTGATAATTTTATTACAATGGAGAACAAAGCAATTGGGTTACCCAGAAAAGTTTTTGACAACATTTTATTAACCAGGGCTATTAACTCAGGTGTGCGGTTTTCGGTAAAAAGATTTACAGGCCGTATTTACTCTAAAACAATACATAACGGCATGGAAACTCCGGCAAAGGAAAAGAACAGTACCAAAGCGGGCCGGAGTTCAACAGGTAAAAAAGCTGATGGTTTCGGAAACAATGATTACACCGTTGAGGTGCTTTGTCCGAAAACATTACAAAAAAGTTTTATAACTGCTCGATATATTATAATCGCTACAGGCTGTCAGTCTGATACTGTTTTTTCCCGGATGGACACAGAAAAATTTGCAAAGCCCGACCAAGCAGCATGTCGCGGATATTACAGGGCCGCCTGGCCTGTTAGTGAAAGGAAATATTTTTTTTTGCAGGAACTCAATCCGGGATATTCATGGATATTTCCATTAGGAAACGATGTTTTTAACGTCGGATGTGGCGGTAAAATACTAAAGGTAAGAAAGCTTAACCTGAAACAATGTCTTGATGAATTTATCCAGGCAACAAACAAAAGATATACATGCGGTGGAGAATGGCTTCAGCCCCCCCAAAGCGCTTTTTTAAGAACCAATTTCTCAAACTTGAAAGCGTTGAAAAAATACCCCAATATTATTTTAGCGGGGGAATCCATGGGATCAACCTATCCATTTTCCGGAGGGGGTATTGGAAAAGCTTTAACTTCCGGAATTATTGCAGCACAAGCCATTGATGCTATTATCCTTAGGAAAAGCCCTCATAAAACGCTCTCTGAAATATATACAGAAACTATTAATAAAAAAATGAAGCCTTCCTATTATACGGCTTTTACGCTATGGAACCATTTATTAACACAAACGCCTCTGGAAAAATTTATTTATAAGAGAGTTTTTAAAAGCCACAGGTCTCCTGATGTAATAGCAAATATACTCAGCAAAAAAACTACCCCGGATTACCTGTTTTCATTAAAAAATATCCTAAAGTATTTATTTTTTAAATAGTTCCGGCAAATGTTTTTAAAAAAACAAAAGATATCGATTTTATTCATCATAGGGTCGACGCATGCAGGCGGCGTTCCTTCCTTTATCTTAAATTTAGTAAAGAATTTGGACAAAAAGATATTCTGTAACATTGAATTAGTTGCCCCGCCTGACGGCCGGTATTTTAAAGTATTCAACAGCTTGATTACGGTTCACAATAAGAGGATAAGAGGTTGTTACCCTGAAACCTTGTTTTTTTTGAGAACGCTGATTAAAAAACGTCATTTCGATATCGTTTATGCAAACGGCAGGGGGGCCGGCATATACGGCCGCCTGGCAGCTATCGGAACCGGAGCTAAAACTGTATATTCATATCATGGTTTTAATTATGATCATTTTTCAGGGGTAAAAAAAATCATCTACAGGGGATTTGAAAAGATGATGCTGAACTGGACCGACAAGGTTGTCTGTGTATCGGAAAGTGAAAAGGCGAGAGCAATCAAGGCAAACCTGCTGATCGAAAAAAAAGCTGCATTGATACCTAACGGTATAGACTTTGAGGCGCTAAGAACGAGGCAAGCAACAAAAAACGGGTATATCATCGGAGTGCTGGCAAAAACATGTATTCAAAAGGGGCTTGAGTATCTAATTCCGGCTGTTGCGCTCCTGAAAGAAAACTACCCGGATGTGAGGTGTTTCATAGCCGGAAAAACATTGCCAGAAGAGTTTAGCCGGGAGGCTCACATCAGAAAAGCCATCAAGGTATCGGGATTGGATAACGTGGTCGTCTTACTCGGAGACGTCCTTGATATAGAATGGTTTTTTAATGCTATTGATCTTTATGTGTCTGCAGCATTATGGGAAGGCTTGCCAACGGCTATTCTCGAAGCATTTGCTTACCGAGTGCCGGTTGTAGCTACTGAAGTGGCGGGAAATAAAGATTTGGTTGTTCACAAAAAAACAGGTATACTGGTTCAGCCCAAAAGCAGCCGGTCTTTAGCTGAAGGTATTGATTTTGCTTTTGAAAACAGAGGTCAAATGAAGACGTTTGCCGAGAATGCCTATCAATACGGCCGCCGGCATTACTCACTGCAAACGATGGTCAAGAACCATCAGAAGCTCTATCAGAACCTTGTTAACCCAACGCTTACGACTAATGACTAAAATAGATTACCAGACACTGGTGAGGTGGATAAACAAGTACCCGACAGTTCCAATTATATGGTTGCTTTTTACAATCAGTAAAATTAAATCTCTGTATGGCAAAGCTGCGCCGACCCAATCTGAAAAACCTGTCAATAAAATATTGATAATTAAACTGGCCGGGCTGGGAGATGCCGTCTTGATGCTTCGTCCAGTGAGGGCCTTGCGGCGCACATTCCCCAAGGCCCACATTGAAGTTTTTGCGGCCCCATCTTCAGCAGGTGTGTTTTATGATGAACCGGCTGTCGATAGTGTAAGGGTGTTCGATCTTTTTGGAACGCAAAAAGGATTGAGACATTTTGTAAAAGAAATTCTGGATTTGAAAAAACAAAATTTTGATATGGTATGTGATTTTGAGCAGCACACGCTGATGGTAGCTGTCTTGTCATGGTTCACCGGGGCATCAACCAGAATCGGGTTGGCAGCTGCGGAAAATATCCGTAAGCTGCTTCTTACAGACGCTGTCCTCATTGACGGCCATCGACATATGGCTGACTTCTATTGCGATCTTGCAGACCGGTCAGGCGCACTAGACGCTGCACAAGAAAATGGGGCTCTGTTTGTCGATGATAATGCTTCAAAAAAAACCAGGCAATGGCTTGAGAAGGCGGGCATCACAAAAGAGGATAGTATTATTGGAATTCACCCGGGCTCGGGAAAAAGGTGTACGGCAAGGAGATGGTTGCCGGATCGCTTTGCCATGCTGATTGATACCCTGCAAGATAACGTTGATGCAAAAATAATCCTTACCGGAACAAAGGAAGAAACCGAACTTTTGGACAGCATTGCCGATCTTTGCAAAGCTACCCCCATTGTCAGTCGGCAAGAATTCAGTGTGAAGGAGCTGGCGTGCCTGATCGGCCTTTGTGATGTTTTCATCAGCAATGATACCGGCCCTATGCACATCGGACCGGCGATGGGAACCCCCACGATAGGTTTGTTCGGCCCGAACAGCCCGCTTCGCTACAAACCGTTGGGCTCGATTCACCGGACTATTTACAAGAGGATGCCGTGCTCTCCCTGCATTCACATACACCTCGGACAAGCACCGGACTGTAAAATGGCAAGACCGTCCTGTATGGATGCTATAGAGGTGGATGATGTCCTGTGTGAAGTGCAGGATCTGCTGCGCAGGACTTCAACAAAACGGCTCATCCGGCCTGTAAAAAAAAACCGGGTTTAGCGGAAAAACACGGAATGAACGGAAACTATTCATCTCTCTCGTTTCAGGGTGCTCTCAAAAAAGTGGTGCACCCTTTTTCCTGCTTTGTCGTGAACATGCTGAAAGGGCAGGCCCTTAAGCGTCTCATTGATATTATCCTTTCCGTGACAATGATACTGCTGTCTGTGCCGTTGGGCATACTTGTCGCCATCGCTATTAAGGCAGAAGATGGCGGCCCTGTTTTTTTTGTTCAGGACCGATGGGGAAAAGGGAAAAGCATTTTTAGGGCGCTAAAGTTTCGCTCGATGCTTCCCGGAGCTGACAGGGATTGCGGGATTGTACCGGCAGGGGAAAACGACTTGCGCGTCAGCAAGGTCGGCAGGATATTGCGTGCTACGGGTCTGGACGAATTCCCCCAGATTTTGAATGTTTTCTTGGGGGACATGAGTTTTGTAGGCCCCAGGCCTTTAGCTGTCGGCGAGATTGTGACGGATAAAAACGGCCGAAATATCCAATACGAGGATATCCCTTCTTTCCAGGAAAGGCTCGCTGTCCGGCCGGGACTCACCGGAATTGCCGCCATATACCTCTCCAAAGATTCGCCCCCGGAGCAGAAATTTCGCTATGATCTTCTCTATATCAAAAAACAGACGTTTTGTCTGGATGTGCGGCTGCTTTTCATTACCTTGTGGTTGTGCTGCAAGGGTAAATGGGAGACGCGAGGGAAAAAATTATGATCCCCGCAGATAGCGTTTCGTTTCTTGCGGGAACAATTGCATGTGCTGCAAAAAACATTTCACCGGCTATCGCAACCGTTCACTGTTCAGGGTGTAAGCTAATCAATGTCAGATAACAAAAGTCTTCTGCTCATACAACCGTCTTATACAAACGGCCTTTGGGGGGTAGATCTGTTTAAAATTCTACCCCTTTCTCTGATGAATCTGGGATCGATAGTGCTTGAAAGGAAGCCAAACTGGTCTGTACAAGTTCTGGATACCAACTTTGAACGGATTAACTTTAATGCAAGCGTAGACCTGGTAGGAATCTCCATCAATACTTCACTGGCAAACAGGGGGTATGCAATTGCTGATACCTTTAGATCAAAAGGGATTCCGGTTATACTTGGCGGTATCCATGCAACATTCTGTCCCGAAGAAGCTGCAAAACATGCAGATTGTATAGTTACCGGAGAAGCAGAAGAGATTTTTATTAATATTATTGATGACTTTGAACAAAATCAAATGAAAAGTCGTTACGATGGAAGCTTGGTATCTGATCTCTCGATTATTCCTAAACAGCACCTTGAACTGTTCAAAGGATATAATTACACCGTACCAAACATTGTCCAGGCAACCCGAGGCTGTCCTCTCAATTGTGACTTTTGTTCTGTTGCTAAATATAACGGCTCACGACTTAGATACAGGCCAATTGCGAACGTCATAGCAGACATTAAAAACATTACAGCTAGCGGAAAAAAATACTTTGGCAGAACCGGTCTTTTTTTTGCCGATGATAATATTTTCATTGACAAAGAGTATGCCAAAGAATTATTCAGAGCAATAACTCCTTTAAATATATTCTGGGGCAGTCAATCATCCATTTTTTTAGCTCGAGACCCCGAAATGCTTAGTGCTGCTCATAGAAGCGGCTGCAGGGCATTACTGATTGGTTTTGAATCAGTGGATCAGAATTCCCTAAAAGAAATTCATAAAAAATATACTGTCGGTGAATATGAAAAGGTAATCTCCAATATACATAAGGCGGGTATTGCTGTTGACGCTTCAATAATTTTTGGATTTCAGCATGAAGACATGTCAGTCATTGACAGAACAATTAACTTTCTTATCAAGAACAAAATAGAATTGGCTCAGTTTTCGATTTTAACACCATATCCGGGTTCAACGCTTTATGCAGAAATGACAAAAAACAACCTGATAAATAATTATGACTGGCATTATTATGATCAGTTTCATATGGTATGGAACCATAAGCGCTGGTCTGTAGAAGAATTAAATAGAGCCTTACTGAAAGCCTATAAGAAATTTTACTCTTACCGGTCGATTTGCTCCCGGGTAGTTGATCATTACAAAAGAATGGGCTCTAAATGCGGAATCGTTACAGCTAAAATGAACCTGCAGTATAGAAGATTTAATCCGAATTAATTCTGTTCCAGTACATCAAATAATAAAAGTGCACCTATATTTGGTCCATGGCTACAAAAACACAGAATACAACGTATGATGTTTTAATTGTCGGAGCCGGACCAAGCGGCACAGCTTCGGCAATAACATTGGCAAAGCTGGGACATTCCGTTTTGTTGATTGATCAGCATCCCTTTCCAAGGGACAAGGTTTGCGGAGATGTATTGACCGGGAGCAGCATTCGTTTGTTAAATGAATTGGGGGTATGGGGTGATCTTGAATCCAAAGTGAACAAAATACCAGCAGTTGAATTTTACCAAGAAAACAGTAATCCGCTTACCCTTGATATTTCTTTTTATACGCTGAAACGGAGAAATCTGGATACCTTCTTACTTGATCATGCGATAGCGCATGGTGCGGAGTTTGAGGTATTACGGTTTACTGGTACTATTGAACGAAAGGGGGATACCAGTATTTGTGAAACAAAAAGCAGTAATGCACAGGTCGTAAAAATAAAAGCAAAGTATGTTCTATTGGCAGTGGGATGTCAAACCCCGTACGTTTTTAATACAAATAAACGCGTACGATTAAAAAAACCCGATTTGATGGCTGTACGGGGGTATTATTATTCAGACTGGAACATCGATCATCTGCTGGTCCATTTTTCTGAAAAATATGCAAACGGCGGTTTTTTATGGATATTCCCGATGGGGAACAATGAGTATAATGTCGGCTGCGGTACAAAATCTTATCAAAAAGTTGCCTTAAAAAAAACTCTTGATAAATTCATAAGCGAATTTTCAAAAAAAACAAACACGTCCGGACACTGGATATCCACACCCAAGGGTGCCTTTTTGCGAACCAGTCTTTCCAATTTAAAGTATGCAGTCGTTGATAATATTTTACTGACCGGTGAAACGCTCGGTTCAAGTTTACCGATGACCGGGGAGGGAATCGGAATGGCGCTTGAAACAGGCCTATTAGCATCGAGAACTATACACAAAGCTCTGATAAAAAAGGATACATCTCTTTTGAAGGGGTATAAAAAAGGAATCAAGAAAGGATTAAAGATAAAATACTTACTGTACCGTATGGGGGAAAGTGTAATTAGAACAAACAATGGCTACCTGGATTTTAGATTCAATGCTTTGAACAAGATATTTTTTTCCTTATCGCTTCGGTATTTTAGATTCATCAATCGCATTTGTGTAAAACTATCTAATTTTGCTATCATAACTTGACTTTCTGTTCTTTTTCTTCTTTATATAGTAATATGACCTATTGGGAGGATAATTTTACAAAATAATTAATCACTTTATCTAAACGTATAATTTTTTATTTGATAAAAAAAAATTTATTTATCTTTTTTGTTGAAATATATTTTAACTTAATTATATTTATATCTATAAAACTTGATTAATTGGTGCTGCTTGGGTGAACAGTTCCAATTTTTTTATAAACTTCCATTAAAATAAATACATTTTTTTAGACAAATCAGTTATTATACACTTACAATAAAAAAGTATTGTAATCAAATATAATCCTATACTTGCTTAATACTTTATAATATATGTTCTAGATAATTACATAATGCGCTGAAAATAATTCATAATGCCTTATCAAATAATTTGATTATGAAAGATATCTACTCTCAAAAAGAATTCATGGGCAGGCTTGAAGCAGAGCGTTCACTTGCGGATCGGGGCAACCATGAATTTTCAATAATTATTTTCAATTTAAAAAAAGCAATGCACCACAAAGATTTTTTCTCTTCCTTGGGCCGGGCATTCAAAAAAAGTCTACGCAAAACCGATGAAGTTGGGTGGTTCGATGAAAACCATATCGGCGTTATCCTTCCGGAGACATCAGCCGCGGGAGCGACCAGACCGGCTGATGATGTCTGCAGTCAGGTGTTCCCAAACAAACAAAAGCCTGCTTATTCCGTTTTTACCTATCCTGTTAACTGGTTTAAAGATGAATTGACTGCCGATCAGCAAAGCAACAGAGAGGCTATGCTGTCACCGTGCCGGACACCAAAACAGGTTGGAAGTGTCGGACTAACAAAAAAAATACAGCAACTAACCCATAATGGCATACCTCTATGGAAAAAAATTATGGATATGGTTTGTGCACTTGCAGGGTTAATCCTGATATCACCCCTACTGTTTCTTATTGCACTGTATATTAAGCTGGTTTCACCGGGGCCGATCTTTTTTAAACAGGAGCGCGTTGGTTACATGGGTCAGCGGTTCACCTGTTTGAAATTTCGAACCATGTTTGTAGATGCTCAACCAACCGTTCATCAGCAACACTTACATGAGCTGGTAAAAAAGGATAGACCCCTGGCAAAACTGGATGATTGTGATTTACGCATTATACCCCTGGGTAGATTTATGCGCAAAACCGGCATAGATGAATTGCCGCAGCTTATTAATGTTATCCGGGGAGAAATGAGCCTGGTGGGACCCCGCCCCTGCATCCCCTATGAAGCCAAACAGTTCCTCACCTGGCAATGTAAACGTTTTGAAACATTACCGGGACTGACGGGTCTCTGGCAGGTGAACGGGAAAAACAGAACAACCTTTAACGAAATGATGCGCTATGATGTCTCCTACGTAAAAAAGAGATCAGCCTGGCTGGATTTTCAAATACTGTTTAAAACACCGGCTGCCATAATTGCACAATTTACAGATGAAAGCCCGAAAATAAAAGACATAGAATTTATCAGCTAACCTTACGGACGAGCTTCATACACTATATTAAACGGAGTTTCAGCTGCACGGCGAAATCGGGAAAACCCTCCGGCCATAACCACCTCCCGCAGCCGTGCTTCACCAGCCTGTCCTCCTAACGCCCGGCCTTCATCCTGGGCCAAGGCTCCTGAAACACACAGCAGCACCGAAGCGCAATAGTACAACCGGCCTATCGGAGTAAAGTTTTCTTCTACACTGTCGCTAGCATAGGGCTCCACTATCATCCAGGTTCCGTCATTTTTCAACTGTTTCTTAATATGTGCAGCTGCGCCCACCGGATCACCCATATCATGTACACAGTCAAATGATGTAACAAGATCATAGTTGCCTGCCGGAATCTCTTTGGCGGCATACGGCTCAAAACGTATCCTCTCAGAAAGGCCGGCCTGGGCCGCCCGCTGGCGTGCCCATTCAATAGAGGGCGCATGGTAGTCAAACCCGACGAATGAAGAATGAGGAAAAGCACGGGCCATAATAATCGTAGAAGCGCCGAACCCGCAGCCCACATCAGCTACCAGCGCACCGGCCTTCAGCTTGGCCTCAACACCGTCAAGCGCCGGGATCCAGGCACTTACCAAATTTGTCAAATAGATGGGTTTATAGAATCGCTCGGCACCTTGAAACAGTTCCGGATCGTGCTCATGCCAGCCGACCCCACCTCCTGTGCGGAAGGCTTCGGTTATCTTTTGCTCCGACTTGATAGCGGCCGTGGCAGCCTGGAAAGCGCCCGGCAGGTAGGCCGGGCTGTCCTCATCTGCAAACGCAAAGACCTGTTCTTCTGTAAGGTAGTAGCGCCCGGAAGCAGGGTCATAATTCACATACCCGCCGGCTGCCATGGCAGGAAGCCACTCGCCTACATAGCGTTCGGCGGTGCCGGTGCGCTCGGCAAGTTCTGCCGCGCTTAGCTGTCCCTGGGCGGCCATGGCCTTAAACAGACCCAGCTTTTCACCAATCAGAACCAGCGGAGCATGAAACGTTGCCCCGATATCTTCAATTACTTTTGCTATTATATTATTCAGTTTTTTCTCATCAAGTGCCATAGTGTCTCCATTTACAAACCGCACCATCCATGCCGACTCTCTGTTCCGGCAGCGAGGGCATTTTCCTTTTTTCTATAGCCCTTTAACACTGCAACGGCTGATGTGGTAAGAGCATCTGCGGCGGTGCGAGCGATGGACGATAATAGTAACTTTCGAATATTCCAGCGAGCACATAGACGCAGGCGGTCAAGCCGTATCAACCGTTGCAGTTTCAACTGTAAGGCTACGCTTTTTTGCAAAATGCTCTAATTAAATGAACCCAACTGACAGGTGCATATTTTTATTTTCAGCTTTTCACAAGCAGCGGAAACCTGCATTTTAGCCCTGCCCAGCTTTTCCGCAATTTCCCAGGCAGCAGCACACGGCAGACGGCCATTAATAAGGCGCTCCTTGATAGCCTGCTGCAATGCAGGCTCTACCTGCTCGGACGGCTTTACAATCATTTTTTTAGGCTGATAGCCGAAAAGGCCCAGTTGGCATTTTATAATACGTGCCTCAAGCAGATCCATCGTTACACCGACCTCTGCCGGTGTTACCTGCAGCTGTTGTGCTATGGCAAAAGCTGCACTACAGGCAATGCAGCCCTCCGACAATTCCTCCTCGACCTGTGCGGCAATGTTTGGGTTGAGGCGTGCAACCGGATGCTTTGCAGCATAATGTCCGGCATCTTCATGGGTCATGGTACTACCCTCCTTTCATACCTGCTTATTAAAAATAAAAAATATCCTGATGCAACAGTATACACCTTTTTTCACTTAAGGCCAAGGGCCTCAAGGGCTTTCAGCACTTCCTGAATATGTGTAAAAGCCGGTCCGCCCCCCATTACCACGGCTACCCCGGCGGCCTCCATGATTTCCTTTGCCGTTGCCCCGGCCTCAGCAGCCTGCTGTGTATGCAGATAAATGCAGGGGGTACATGGTTTTGCAACGGCAATCCCCAGCGCAATTAGCTCTTTTTGTTTTTTGTCCAGGGCACCCGGCTGAATAGTCTTTTCATGCAATCCTAAAAAAAATTTGGCTGTTTCAGGGATGTAGCGCGCTATTTTTTGATTGGCTTTCATAAAGTCCTTAAAAAATGTCTGAACCTCTTTCTGCATGTCATGGTCCTCCGTAGCGTGTTAGATGCTCATCTTATCTCTAATGATTTTTTTCCAGTATGGTGAATATAATGCTCCCGCAGGATTGTTGGCCAGCACCCGGTCCTTTACAACCAGGGTTGTAACAGGTGCAGCAGATTTCTTTGTAAATATCATGTCATGACCCACGCAAAGCCCCAGCATGATATTGAGGTCGGTGCCCGTACTGTTTAATATCGCAGCTTGGCCGGCAGGGTTACACATAGTCTCTACCGATATTTCCCTCAATTTTTTGAGACCGAATTGATTCTTGTCAATTCCGCACACCTTGCAGCATACTGAAGAAATCGTAAAAAAATCTTTGAACAGCTTCTGCAAAGTTGCAGCTTCACCGTGCAGCCCGATACAAAAAGCAATACCCAGGTGGGTATAGCCCATTTTTTTCGCAAACTGGGCAATCTCTTCTACCCTGGTCAGCAGCATGTAACCTTCAGATTCCAGGGCTGCTGCCCCTTCCATCATTTTACGGATATAATGATCATCCTTATACTGCTTGAAGATTTCCTCCTGTCGACCCGTGCAGTCTTTTCCTGTTTTATAACAATCCCTTTCTTTACATACACTACAGTTCATGATTTCCCCTTGGTAACTTTCTCCTGAATTTACTATTATTATATTTCAAACATACTGCCGGCATTGGCAAAGAAAAACCTGTCGCCAAAAGCCTGCTTGAGCTTCATGGCAGGGCCGAGGCCGGTACAATGAGAAGCACCGATTTTTTGAATTGAAAAAGCATGCAGAGCATCAATGGTACTGCGCACTTGTGCCTCCGTGAGAAATCCCACATGAGTACCGCCGACAACCATGTATATTTCCAGCCCGGGCATATGTGCTTTTACATGATTCAGCGTATTAACAACTCCGGAATGCGCACATCCCAGGACTACAATCAGGCCAACAGGTGTCTTTATCACTAAAGACTGGTCATCGTTTACATAATCCTGCACCAGCCTGCCGTCTTTTTTGATCATAAGCCTTCTGTCCTGCTTTTCAAAAGAAGTCCTGCGGGGTATCTCCCCGGTTAAATACATGTCCGCGGCAATCTCGGTAAAAGTCCGGTTAAAAACAAAACGGGCCCCGCGTGCTTCATATACATCTCTGCGTTCAGGAATACCAACATATTTTTCCACGCTGTGTTCTTTTTTTTCTACAACTGCTATCTTCTCCAAAAAAATATCGGGATGGGCATACACATTTATCGGACCCGTAACATCAAGCACATTTTTAAGGCCGCCCGTATGATCATAATGGCCGTGGCTCAATAAAATGGTCCTAACACCAGAAAGGTCTTTGCCCAGGCAGGCTGCATTGTGGATAATTGTGCGGCCCTGGCCGGTATCAAAAAGAAACGAGCCTTCTTCCTTTTCAATCAAAACAGCGAATCCGTGTTCCCCCAGAATTCCTACAGAGGCAACCGCGGTATTCTCACATAGAATGGTTAACCTGGCCATAAAACCGACTCCCGGTGGCGCATAAGCTCAAAACGACATGCTCCTCCTGTTTTATTCCGGAATAAACACATCTTTGTTTGCAGTAAGTTCCCGCTCAATATCACTGTACCCGTAGCCTGTTTCACCGGTTTTATTGTCATAGTTGGCATTTTCATAGTAGTAAACATCCTTCTCTCGCAGATAGTATTCACTGTCGTGGCAGGCTGCAAAGCACGCTGCTCCGTCCGCTGTTTTAGTCTGCGGGGTCCATCGCTGGATATTATGCGGTATCGTTAGTTTCCATGTCGGCTGTGATTCAAAATGTTCCAGCTCTTCCAGCCCCCATTCCTTAAAGGTATCCGGCGCTATGGGAATATGACGGACAGTGATGTAATCATAGTCCTTGTAGCGCTCATTATCTTTGAGATAATTGCGCCCAATTTCAAAAGAACAATAGGAGGATCCGGTAAGCTTAGCACCCCCAACATGGCAACCATTGCAGTTTCTGTAGGCCTGTGAATGACAGACCTGGCATGACAGGGTTACCCCGGAGTCGCCACTCCAGTGCGACGTATGATACCGGTTGCTTTCCTGGGAATATGGATGACAGTTCACGCATTTGGGACATTTCGTGTTGCACTCATCGCAAATGCAGGTGATGTCCTGATCGCTACAGCCGTGCATTTCCTGGGCGCAATGACAAAACTCACATTTTTTCACATTCGGAATATAGTGCACATCTGCTTTTACTCCTTCATGCAGACCGGTATATTCATCACCGATGCGTGAGCCATGACAGGCGGTGCAGTTTGTTTTTAGATCAGGCGTCTTGCTGAATTCATGGCCCCAGTTTAAGCCTCCCCCGACAGATTTAGGGCGGCTCACATGACATTGCCCACAACCGGCATGGCATGTTGCACACTCATCATTAAACTCATCCTGAAAATGCTCATACCCGCTGTCGCGAATGTCGAACCCTGCCCGCAAACTAATACGATTAAAGAATCCTTCTTGAGTATTGTGAAGGCTGCCTTCATAGGAGCTTACCTGTTCGAAATGACACTCACTGCAATAGAAATTATAGTCTTCATCGGTCGGATAGGCAACGAGTCCCTCATGGGCCTTGTCCTTGTCAAGAATCATCCTGTTTCCGTCATGGCACTCAACACAGTGCATCTGCCCGTGCTCCGTTATAAAAAAATCTTCTTTCACATATACCCGCTTCCATGGCTCCAACGGAGTCACAGAGCCGCCTCACCCTTCCCCATCGTCTTCGATAGCTGCTATGGGATCCGCCAACTCTTTTAATTTCTCTTTGTCCGTATGGCAGCTGACGCAGCTGTTTTCCTCGATCATACAGCCGAAAGCGAGAACACAGGCTGCCAGGCTGAAAAAAACCGGAACCAGTTTATAACACACCTGTAATGTTTTCATAACAATCTCCTTTCATAAAAAGGACCTGATGTTACACTGCAACACTTGATATGGATCGTAATATGCCGCTTATGTCCACAAGCGCATCAACAACACAATCAATGTCTTCTTCCGTGTTGTCTTTGCCGAAAGAAAAACGCAGAGCACCCTGGGCCTCCTGTTTGCTGAGGCCCATCGCCAGCAGTACTCTGGACGGCTCTGCAGAGCCGGTCGTACAGGCCGAGCCTGCTGAAGCATAAATACCTCGCAAATCAAGATGAAGAAGAACAGATTCACTGTCCATACCTGCAAAGCTGACATTGGAAGTGTTGGAAATCCGCGGGGCTGATTGCCCGTTTATGGTTACTGCCTCTATCTGCTCCATAAGGGCTGTTTCAAACCTGTCCCTGAGCCTGCTCATATGCTGCGCATCTTCTGCAAGGGATGCCAAAGCAAGGCTGCCGGCCGCTGCACATCCGACAATACCGGCAATATTTTCCGTGCCGGCCCTGAGAGCGTATTCATGCGGTCCTCCAGTCAGGACCGGCTCAAGCGGTGTTCTCCTTTTAACATACAAAGCCCCGGTTCCCTTGGGGCCATACATCTTATGGGCTGAAAGTGACAAAAGATCAACGGCCTGCACATCCACCTGAACAGGAATCTTTCCGACGGCCTGCACTGCATCGGTGTGGAACACAACATCTGCTTCCCGGGCTATCTGTCCAATCGCATCCACCGGCTGGATAACCCCTGTTTCATTATTAGCATACATAATGCTTATCAGGATCGTGTCCGACCTGATATTGCAGCGAACGTCATCCGGGTTGACAACCCCCTGTGAACCAACCGGCAGGTACGTAACCCGGTAGCCCTCTTTTTCTAAAGCCTGACATGTTCTCAGGACTGCCTGGTGCTCAATTGAGGATGTAATAATATGGTTGCCTTTATGGTGCAGTGCACGGGCTGCACCTCTAATGGCCAGGTTGTCTGCCTCGGTGCCTCCGGATGTGAACACAATTTCATCGTGTTCAGCGCCGATACATGCAGCAATGTTTTTGCGCGATTGCTCCAGGATATCTTTGGCCTCCCGCGCTATGCGGTAAAAGCTTGAGGCATTGCCGAAATGCTGTCGCAGGTAAGGAACCATTACCTCAAAAACACGGTCGTGAACGGGTGTGGTAGCATTGTGGTCAAGGTAAATCATACCCTCATCTTCCGTTACGCTGTTTGCTGTTTTTGCTCTCATAGTCTTTGATGGCTTCATGCAAAGACCCCACCCCCATCAGGGAGCAGTGCTCCTTGTGTTCGGGAATACCACCCAGGGCTTTAATCACATCATCGTCGGTCAGCTGTTTGACCTCCTGGATGGTTTTGTCTTTAGCCAGCACAGTAGCCATGCTGCTGGTTGCAATCGCGCCGGGACAGCCGAAGGATTTAAATTTGACATTTGTAATGATATCGTCCTCCACCTTAATCCACAGCTTCATTTGATCTCCGCACTCGGGGTCACCGACAAGGGCAAACCCATCGGCATCCTGATCAAGCATCTCGCCGACATTACGCGGGTTGATAAAATGGTCTATGACCAGTTCATTATAGAACAGTATCGGCCCCTGATGTTCTTCAGGTTCTGCCGGTTTTTTATACATATCTTTCCAGTCAGCCTGTTTTTTACTCATAGTACACTTTTTCATTTATAAATTTTTATTACCGCAGCGTTTCAGGATAACCTGCAGCTAGCTGCCTGAAAAGCGCCGGTCGGCAGCAGTCTGGACCCTGTTTTGTGCGGTAGCATACCAGCCTGTTCGTATATTCGCTTTTACGTCAAAATCACCTATATAGGGTTTAATATCCAGAAGCGGTGTGCCGTCAATCATATCGGGACAACCTATGGTTAACAAACAGTTTTCGACTTTTATAAGCTCGACTATCGACAGCCCTATCGCATTAGGTCTTGCAGGAGCCCGGGTTGCAAAAAGGCCCCGCTCTTGATTGTCAAGAAAAGGCCTGCACGTCAGTTTCGGTCCGCGGGATTGATGAAAATAGTAGAGCAGGATAATATGGGAAAAACCGTCAAGGTCAGTCAGGGCTTGCCTGTATTGATCAAACACTTCAACAGCTCCCCGTGTTTCCTTTGAAAAAACGGTCTGTATGGGGGTTCCCTCCGGTTCCATGAAGGGGGTGTGTATAATGCCTATTGGAGAAAAAACAATGTTCATATGCTGTCCCTTTCCAGAAGAGTCGTTCGGACTTTATGCCACATACGTGCAACTTCGCGAGACACTTCCCCGCAGTCATACTCAGCAACTGATGTCCCGTGAATCATCGCCTTAGTAACAGACGTATCATATGGCAATCTCCCTATGACTGCCACACCTCTTTGAGCACACAGCTTTTCTATCTGTTGTGTGTTCTCAGGATTTATGTCGTATTTATTTACACACACAAGCGCAGCAATGTTAAAATGCTGCGCTGTGCTCAGCACCCGCTCCATGTCATGTATGCCTGACAGTGTCGGTTCGGTAACAACGAGCACAAGGTCTGTTGCGGTAATGGAGGCAATAACCGGGCAGCCGATGCCCGGCGGCCCGTCAATAATGACAATCTCGCAGTTTTCCTGCACGCCCACCTCTTTGGCCTTCTGCCGCACTATACTCACCAGCTTCCCGGAATTATCTTCGGCAATGCGCAGTCTTGCGTGCACCAGGGGTCCTTCCCGGGTTGATGATATAAACCAGTCCCCGGAAACCTTCTTTTTCATTACGATCGCCTCTTCCGGACACACATAGGTACACACTGAACATCCCTCGCAGGATATGGGGTCAATAATAAAATTATCGATTGCGTCGTACCGGCATATATCTGCACAGTTTCCGCACTGTGTGCACTTTGTTTCGTCAATCGTCGCGACACTCCCGCCAACATACGGTTCCTGCTGCTCAACGTGCGGATCAAGAATAAGATGAAGATCGGCAGCATCAACATCGGCATCAACCAGCACAGCGCTTTCTGCCAGGTGTGCAAAAGCAGATGTTATCGTGGTTTTTCCCGTACCGCCTTTCCCGCTGATTATAGTCAATTGATACATGTCAAACTTTCGTCGGTGATTTCAACAATTTGATTGAATAGCTTTTTAAAATTACCTCTGAGCTGAGGAAGCACTGCAACGGCCGGTTCACCCCTTGAATATCCTTCGGCAATACGCCGGTCCCAGGGAATTCTCATTAACACTGTTATCCCTTCTTGATCACAGTATTCATCAACTACGTTGTCACCGATTCCCCACTGGTTAATGACAACTGCGAAGGGCACCTTTATTTCCCGCATCGTCTCCACGGCAAGCCTTAGATCATTAAGACCAAAAGGGGTTGGTTCAGTCACAAGGATGCAAAAATCCGTATCCCGCACGGTTTCAATAACCGGACAGGATGTGCCGGGCGGAGCATCAAGTATCACTGTTCTTGATGCGTCAATCAGGCTCTGCTCTTTTTTTATGATCGGGGGAGCCATGGGCTCACCGACATTAAGGATGCCCTGAATAAAATCAATATCTCCTGCGTGTCCGCGTTCAATCATACCGATTGCTCTTTTTTTTTCGGTTATAGCCTGTTGCGGACAGATATAGCTGCAACCGCCGCAGCCGTGGCACATCTCCGGAAAAACAAGTGTTTTCTCTGCCAGAACAACCAGGGCGTTGAAAGCGCACAACTGTGCGCATTTCCGGCAGTAATTACACTTTTGTTCATCTATTTCAGGCACAGGAATTTCAACCATTGCTTTTTGATTGATTTCCGGCTTCAGGAAAATAGCCCCGTTGGGCTCTTCCACGTCACAATCAAGGTATTGCACATTATCAAGCGCAAGAGCCAGGCTTACCGCAACCGTCGTCTTTCCCGTTCCGCCTTTTCCGCTTGCTACGCATATTTTCATGATTTCCAGCTCTCAAAAAATATCGCATCGGCCGGGCAGGCCCCAGCACACACGCCGCAGTCAACACACCTTTTGGTATCGATCATTGCTTTGCCGTAATGCGGGGAGATTACATCTATGGGGCAGACAGTGAAACAGTCCCCGCAGCCGTTACATTTTTCATACTCTATTGTTGCCGCCATAGTTTCTCTTATACATCTACAGCTAAAACAATTTATATCCGCTTGCCGGCTCCCATCCCTGAATGACGTGCTACCGAAGGTGTACCTGTAGCCGGCAGGTCACCATTTTTAAACTGCTCCACAGCGCGTTGAACCGTTCCGCTGACGCCTACATACATCTTTATGCCGGCGGCATCAAGGACACTGAATGCTTTCGGCCCGATATTGCCTGTGATAACCGCCAAGACTCCCTTGTCCACCGCGAGCTGTGCAGCCTGGGTGCCGGCACCCCCGCCTGCCGTCATTGCAGGGTTCTCAACTGCTTCACATTGCATTGTTTCGGTATCCACAAAAAGAAACATCTGGCAGCGCCCGAAGCGCGGATCAACAAGTGCACCCACATCCCTTCCTGTACTTGAGATACATACTTTCATTTTATTTCCCTTGCTTTAACTTTAATTTTATATGCTTCGCTTCAGACCGCATCCAGCTCACGCCGCATTTGCATATCCATCAGGACACGATCACGGGCTTTGTCAATGCCGAGGGCTTTGCGCTTTTTGTCGATGTGCGCAATCATTTTTTTGGCCATGTCCAGGGGATTATCAACAAAATCCCACATACCGCCCCACTCTTCTTCAAGATTGTTAAATAAATATTCGGTAAATTTCTTGCTTCCTGTGGTTGGGAATGTTGTCCCGAACAGCGTGTACACGCCGGAAGCAACAAAATAGTGCCCGATGGATATAGCCTTTTCGCTCATCCACTCGGGGGCCGCACCTGCAGCCGGAAGATCTGAAATGTCATCGCCAAGCCCGCCTTCTTTCACCACTGCTGTGGCTGCGATCAGAATCCGGCTGTTGTCAACGCAGCTGCCCATGTGCAGCACCGGCGGAATTCCCACGGTTTCGCAAATCTCTGCCAAGCCGGAACCGCAATACTCTTTAGCCGCCTCCGGTGCCAGCAGTCCGGCCTTGCCGCACGCCATGGCACTGCAGCCTGTCGTCAACACGATTACATCGTTTTTAATCAATTCCTTGATCAGGGCCAGATGCTGGCCGTCATGGACGGTACGGGCATTATTGCACCCCACAACACCGGCAATGCCGCGGATTCGCCCCCCTATAATATTGTCGTTGAGCGGCCGGTAGGAAGACCGAAACGTTCCGCCAAGCAGGTAGTTAATCGTCTCATGTGAAAAACCGACGACCATATCATTTTTCTCACTCGGAATAAAACTGTTGCTTTTGCGGTTCGGATAGGCCCCAATAGCTGCCCGCACGATCTGCTTTGCTGTTTCTATGGGGTTATGCTCTTCAAATTGTATGTGCCGCGCACCCTCGATTTTGGCCTTGGGTGAGGTGGTAATAAGCTGTGTATGGAAACATTTTGCTATGTTGGACATAGACTGCATTTCACACTGCACATCCACTACCATTGCATCAAGCACACCTGTAATGATTGCCAGCTCCTGCTGCAGGAAGTTTCCCGCAATCGGTATGCCGTGCCGCATCAGAATCTCATTTGCGGTACAGCACATTCCCGCAAGCGTAATGCCGCTTGCGCCCTTGCTCCTGGCCAGCTTCACCATTTCAGGGTCCTGGCACGCCACCACAATCATCTCGGAAAGCAGCGGTTCGTGACCATGCACGATGATATTGACCGTATCTTCATTCAGAACGCCCAGATTGATTGATCCTGTTACCGGAACGGGGGTCCCGAACATGATGTCCTGCAGCTCTGTGGCGATCATGGAGCCGCCCCAGCCGTCTCCCAGCGCTGCCCGTCCGGCCTGTGCTGTTAAATTTTTATAGTCCTGATCAACTCCCATGTGGGTGCGGTGCATAATCTCCACGATCTCCCGATCGATGCCCCGCGGCATCAGGTTGTGTTTGCGCCACAGCTCCTGCCTTTTCAGAGGTGCTTTTTTGGCAAAAAGCAGTTCCCCTTCCTGCTGGCCGAATTCTGCCAGACACTTTTCCCCGATTTTAATGGCCAGCTCTTTTGTTTCCATTTTTTCCACGTCCAGCCCCAAATCCAGCCCCACCTGCAAAAGCTTTTGTACATCTTTGATGCCGTAACCGGGAACTTCCCCTTTGGCGGCTGCCAGGAACACCTCGGCTACTCCACGTCCATGATCAGAATGGGCTGCCGCCCCGGCAGCAACCATGCGGGCAAAGTTTCGGGCGGCAATGGTTTCGGCAGTTGCACCGCACAGACCGACCTTTTGCGGTTCATCCTCTTTCTTCGAGGGCGGTACGCGGCAGGGACCCATTGAACAATTTTTACAGCAGCTTCCTTCCGCCCCGATGAGGCAGGGTTTCATGGCTGCCGCCCGATCATATACCGTAGAAACCTTCAGCTCACGCGCCCGGTCAATCATTTTCTGTGTTGCTTCACACACGCTAAGAGCAGAGCCATCCTCGTTTATTTTTGTGCTTTTTTTATCTTTTTTTTCTGCCATGATATTCTCCTGTGCTCTTTAGTTTTTATTGACCGATGGTGACATCCCTGTATGTGTTTCTTTTCACGCTCATGATTGCCTTCTTTGATATTCAACCAGTTTTAGGAAATACTATCCGATTATTCTTTGATAAGGCCTCGAAGTGCTGTCCGGCCTCATTACAAGCCTGTTGCAAACAGCCGCTAACGCCTACCAGTGCCCATCAACATTAGCTTGGTCGGAAAATTTATACTTTCCTTCTTTAAAAGCCTTGACAGCATCCCGAACAGTACCGCTGACATCGTTTACTACCGGTATCTTTGCGGCCTGAAGAGTTTCAAAGGCATTGGGTCCGCAAAATCCGGTAAGCAGCGCTTCCGCCCCCTTGTCACTAATCATGCTGGCAGCCTGAATGCCGGCCCCTTTAAAAGCATTTACATTGTCTTTGTTATCCAGCACTTCACATTCAAAATTTTCCGTATCAACGATAAGTATGTATGCGGCCCGCCCGAAACGGGGATCAACCTGCGAATCCAGGTCTATGCCTTTTGCTGTGACTGCTATTTTCATTATCCCCTGCCTCCACCACATACTTGATCGCTTCTGATACGTTGCAGTTCCCCTGAAATCAGATCCTCCACCACCGGTCTGATCCCAGTACGATTTGCATCATAATAGACATCAATTCCTACTTGATTGAATCCTGCAAGAGGCCGCATTCCTATACCGCCGACTATCAAAGATGTTACCTTGTGTTCAGCCAGCAGGTTAACCGGCACCATACAACCTCCCTGAGTATGCTCCTGGTTAGGAACTACTGTAACCTGCTTGATCTCACCTTCTGTAACATCCACCAGGGTGAAGACATCACAATGTCCGAAATGTCCTGATCTCTGACCGTCGAGTCCCCCATTGCCTTGTGAGGGAATAGCTATTCGTCCGTTTTTCATTTAGATTCCTCCTGTTTCATTTTCCAAAGAGTAATTATCATTAACACCGGTACTGCCGAGCCGAATGTCGATTTATCTCCTGGTTACTATATATATAATCCTGCCCTTTATATTTCGGCTAAGCGGCCTTTTATGTTTTTTATACGCTCCAAAAGATTTTCTGCATGCTCCCTGTCAGGATTTTTCGGCAACTGCGCCAAAAGCCCCAGTCCTTCACTTACCTCATGAAAATCTTTGGACGAGAGCATGCTCACCGCTGCACAATTGATCATAGGGTTTACATAAAGCATTTTTTCTGCCAGTTCCAAACCTGTCATATCACCAAGTGTTTCATCTATGACAACCAGGTCATAGAGAGTTTTCGAAGATTCCGCCAGAGCCTTTTTTCCTGATTCCGCCCAGGACAATGCAACATCGTCATCTGTGTCCAGGGCGGCGGCAAAACTCCTGAAAGAATTTCTAGTCGGTGTTACCAACAGCAGCTTGATCACGCGTCCCCGCCGACCGCCCCGGCCCATTCCTCTGTCGGCTCCGGATTCCTGGCCGCCATATCCGCTTTGATCTCTTCCTGGCATGCATTTCTCCTGTTTTAATGTAATCTACGCATATCTCTATATTGTTCCGCTCAACCCGACATACAATAAACCTCCGTATTTAGTTTGCTTTAAACTGATTTGTCCACTTATCAGTCACGGCAGCAAAGGCTCCGGCCACTCTGGATTCAGGGTGGGTCGTAACAAAGGGCGTGCCTGCATCCGTGCAGATTACCATCCGGGGGTCCAGCGGAATACGCCCAAGGAAGGACACCTTCATTTCTCCTGCTATGAGTTCACCGCCCCCTGTTTTAAACAGATCAACTTCTCTATGACAGTGCGGGCAGACCATGCCGCTCATGTTTTCAACAACACCTATTAAAGGGATTTTTATTTCACGGCAAAAGGTTATACTTTTCCTGGAATCAAGCAGAGCTACATCCTGCGGAGTGGTTACAACCACGGCCCCGTCGACATCTTTAATCAGGTGAGCGGTGCTGAGGGCTTCATCCCCGGTTCCCGGGGGCAGGTCAACAATCAGATAATCGAGCCTGCCCCAGTTCACCTCACCCAGAAACTGTTTCAAAAGGCTGTGCTTCATCGGTCCCCGCCAGATCACGGCATCCCTGTCATGGTTGAGAAAAAATGCCAGTGACATAACACAGAGCCTGTCGGCAATTGCAATCGGCAGTATGCCATCATCATCTGCAGCCATGGGTTTGCAGCTTTCAACCCCCAGCATTTTAGGGATATTGGGGCCATGGATATCGGCATCAAGGATTCCGACAGCATGCCCCTGACCGGCCAAGGTTGCGGCAAGGTTTACCGCAACTGAGCTTTTGCCTACGCCGCCTTTGCCGCTGATTACCATAAATTTGCAGGCGATGTCGGCCATCTTTTTTGCAATAAGGTCAGCCGCATGAGCCTCCTGTTCCGCCTGGGAACACTTTTGTGTATCGCCACAGGTAGAGCAGCTGCCATCGCTTTCACAGGTACTGGTGCTCATCTGGTTTCGAACCTCCTTTGACGGGATTTGAATTACTGTTCCTGTTTCCTGCTCAAGTCTTCAATGCGTTTGTGAATATGCTGCAGTTCCTGTTCCAGGCGCGCTGCCTGATCGTTGAGCAGTTCCAATTCCTGTGCAACGCTCTGTTCAGCATACTCCTCGCCGGTACCATATGGGGATGCCGTATAATAATCTTGTCTGCCCATCCGCCACCAGCCTCTTCCGCGGCTGCCGCCAAAAAACCTGCCGCCGGCTCCTCTCCTTCTAAAACCGTCCCGTCCGGGACCGTATCCGCCAAATGGTTGTCTTCCTGGAGGACAAAAACCTCGGCAGCCTCCTGTACGCGGGCCCCTTCCCTGCGGGCCTGTTCCATCAAATCCTGGCATTATAATCACCGTCCTTTCTTAATGTTTCTTTGTTTTTCCTATATGATCAGCTCTTCCTTTTTTACTTCCCCGGTTGCAGCCCTGGCGGCACAACCTCCACCGGCGTGGTCTCCTGCCGGGACACAGCATTGTCCCCGGAGCGAGACCTCCTTCAAGAAACAACTGTAAGGCATCCCGTGCATTGCCGGTAACCCAGGGGATCACCGTGATTTCTTTGGCCTGCAATAGATCCTGCATATCTGTGGAAATCCCGCCGCAAATAACAACATCTGCCCCCAGTTTTTTGAGTCGGTTGATTCTTTCAATATACGTGCTGTCCTGCAACACTACTGTATGTGTTTCCATAATCCTTTTGCCGTGGTCTTCTGCTGTAATGAGCAAAACAGATGGTGCACAGTCAAAACGCGGTGATATCCTTTCATCAAAAAGAGGTATTGCAATTTTCATCTCTTTCTCCTCTGCATTAATACAAATGCAAAGCATGTGCCGAAAACAAAATGCGTTAAAAACTGAAGTTTCCATGGGTTGTTAAGTTCACCTCTGCAATAAAAAGAGAGGTGCTGAAGCTAAAAATATATTGCAATAGTGCAATAAATATGTTGCAATATAATGCAAAAATGCACTATACTATAGAACGGCACCCCATGCAGAGCGGGGGCCTTCTGGCGAAAGAGGGTAAAACACACGAGCCGGGCGGTATAATGAAAAAAAAAGAGATGCGTGCACAGGAACTGGAAACCATATTAGACAGTATTGCTGATGGGGTTTTTACTATAGACCTCAACAACAATATTACCTCATTTAACAAAGCGGCTGAACGAATAACCGGCATTGCAGCCGATCAAGCCATTGGTCAAAAGTGTTTTGATGTCTTCCATTCTAACATCTGTCAGGGCAGCTGCGTACTTGAAAAAACTCTGCGCACTGAAAAACAGTATATTGATTTACCGGTGAACATTATCAACAACCAGGGCAGCACTATTCCCATAAGCGTCAGCACAGCCGTGCTGAAAAATAAAAGGGGCCGGATTATAGGAGGCGTGGAAACATTCAGGGACCTGTCTGCAATTGAGCAAATGCGCAGAGAGATTCAGGGTCGCTATACCTTTCATGATATTGTCAGCAAAAACCATGATATTCACAATATATTATCGGTCCTGCCTGAAATTGCCGCAAGCGGCAGCACGGTTCTTATACAGGGGCCCAGCGGCGCAGGCAAGGAGCTGGTTGCCCGTGCTATTCACAATCTCAGCACCCGCAACGATAGCCCTTATATAGCCGTAAATTGCGGAGCACTGCCCGACACCCTGCTTGAATCAGAGCTGTTCGGTTATGTTAAGGGCGCCTTTACCGATGCCAAAAAAAACAAACCCGGCCGGTTTGCTCTGGCAGCAGGCGGCACTCTTTTTCTTGATGAAATAGGCGATCTTTCTATAGCGCTCCAAATAAAACTCCTGCGGGTGCTGCAGGAGGGCGAATACGAGCCGCTGGGCTCAACCAAAACAGTCAAGGCCCGCGCACGCATTATTACGGCAACCAATAAAGATCTGAAGGAGCTGATGGCACAGGGACGTTTTCGGGACGACCTTTATTATCGTTTGAATGTTATAAAAATAGAGCTCCCCCCCCTTGCACAAAGAAAAGAAGACATACCGCTGCTGGTAGACCATTTCATTGGCAGGCTCAACATAAAGAAAGGTCGCAAAATTACTGGGGTTTCCCGCGATGTTATGCAGGCTTTACTGGTTTATGATTTTCCCGGAAATATCAGAGAGCTTGAAAACATAATCGAACACGGCTTTGTGCTGTGTCCGGATTTTATCATCACCCTGGATCATCTCCCGGCAGACTTTAAAAAAGCACTTCATGCTGTTGATCGTAACCCCAAACACTCCAAGAAACCGCTCCGAAGGGCAGAGGCCGAAGCCTTGAAAAAAGTTTTAGACCGGCATGGGGGGCACCGCGGTAAAACAGCCCGGGAACTGGGAATAGACCGCAGCACGCTCTGGCGCAAAATGAAGAAATACAGGCTTATCTCTGACGAACAGCCTTAGATACCCTTTGTGAATGTTTCTAAATCCACGTGTTGTAATATCAGCTTTTTTAAAAGTTCTCTATTCTCCGCATCATCTTTGGTTAACAGCGGCTCCATGCGGTCTATCTGGTTGGCAATTTGATATGTGTGCGAAGTCGCCAGCAGCATGGGGATACCGCTTTCTTCCACTTTTGCGATAATGTTTGCTGGCGGCAGGATATTGTTGGTCAAAATAATACCTGCCGCATTGCTTTCAAGAGCGGCAATTATCATGTCACTTCTATCACCTGCGGTTATGATAAGTTTGTCCCGTTTCTTGAAAAGCGGTTTCTGAACCGCCATGTCGCCCGTCATTGCCCCTATATAAATATTCCTGATTTTGCGATTAAGGTTGTGCTCGGCGGTCAGGACCTTGGCAAAAAGCTTATCGGCAAGGTACTGCAAAGTAAAATAGGTGAGCTCATCCCGGTGGGGAATGATACCCAGAACCTCCAGCCCCAGATGGCTGATTTCAGGCAGATAGGTTTCTTTAAAATCAGCAATATTATGTACCTTATTAACAATAATACCCGCAAGGTCGATGCCGGTCAGGTCAACATTTTTTTTAACAAATTGTATATCGTCAAGAATAGTATCATCATCCCCGCTGGTAACAAAAATAAGCCTGCTGTCGAGATAGCGGGCCAGAGAAAGAGCGTCAAGGTGAACCGACTCACCATAGGGTATGGCCTTGCCGCCCTCCACAAACAGCACCTCTTTGCCCGCTCCCATGCTTGCAGCCATTTCAACAACTTTTGCCCGGATTGTGTCTTCATCGTACATATACCGCAGTTTGGAATGGTCAAACCCGAGACTTAACAGATCGGGACTTTCTGCCAGAGCATACAGCTGCACCATCAGTGCGGCATCATGGTCCCACAATCGTTTCTTGCTGTAGAGAATGCGGTCCCCAAACGGTTTTAGATACCCGGCTTTTTTCTGCAAAGCTTCTGCCAGTCCCACGACAATACTTGTTTTGCCGGTACTGCAGCGCAATGATGCAATAATGAATGTATTCATGGATATCTCCTTTTATGTGTGTGAAAGTAAAATTCTTACATCCACTGCCTTGGCCCCCAGCCCCTGCTCATAGACCATGAGCGGATTGATTTCGATATCGGCAATGGCTGTACATTTTCTAAGCAGTGCACCAATTTTTATTATAACATTTATTAATGATTCCATATCCTTACGATCTTCCCCCCGCACTCCCAGTAAAAGAGGATATGAACGGGTCTGTTTAATCATATCCATGATTTGACTGCGTGCCAGCGGCAAAGCCCTGAAGACAACATCTTTCATGACCTCAACATAAATACCTCCCAGACCGAACATAATCAGGGGTCCGAAAACAGGGTCTCTGCGTGCACCGACAATTGTCTCGACATCCTTTGGCAGCATCTCACCGATCTCGATACCGTCCAGGATGGCATCGGGTTTATAGACTCTGCAGTTGCGAATAATGACCTGGTAAGCATCCATGACCTCTTCCTTGCTGCAAATATCCAGGGCGACCCCGCCGGCATCGCTTTTATGGATTATATCCTTTGAAACAACCTTCATAACAACAGGGTAGCCGATTTTTTCAGCACTGGTAACCGCATCCTCTATAGTGCGGGCAATATGGCCGGCAGGCACGGGTATGCCGATGATGTCCATTACCTTACGGGCCTCATGAGCAAGCAGGAAGTACCTGTTTTGCTGCAGGGCCTGGAATGCAATCCTGTCTACAGCATCACTGTCGATAGCAATATCCTCAAAAGTTTCTGCCCGCGAGTTAAGGTAGCGATGGTAATCAAACAGCTTTCCAAGACACGCCACCGCCTCGTACACATCCCCGAATACCGGCACACTTTTTTTATTCAGCCTGGCCATACACTCCTCTACATTCTCACCGCCGACAGTAACAAAAACAACCGGTTTGCCCTGCCGGGCATAACGGCGAAAATTTTTTTCAAGCACGTTTTGCAGGTTTTCCGCATCAAACACAGCGGTTTCACAATACAGGGCCATACCGGCGCCTATCTCACGCTTGTCGAGGGCCGCACCAAGCGCCTTATCATAATCACGGGATGTTGCACCGCCTGTTATATCAATCGGATTTTTTGCCGAACCGAAATCAGGAATTATTTCAGAAAACATCTGCTTAAGGGCCGCACTGTCATCATAGAGACCGATACCGTATTGCTCGCATGCATCGGTTGCCATTACTCCGACACCGCCCCCATTTGTTATGATAATACTTTTTTCATTGCCGGGGGGAGGAGCCTGGGCCAGAAATTTACACCAGTTAAAAGCATCCCGTATGCTCTCGGCCCGCATCACACCGTGCTGTGTGAGCAAGGCGTCAACAATTTCGTCCGAGCCGGCCAGCGAGCCGGTGTGCGATGCGGCTGCAACCGCGCCGCGCTCCGAACGGCCCGACTTAATCACAATAACCGGTTTTTTGGTGGTTGCAGCCTTCACTGCTTTGATAAATTTTTCGCCGTTCTTTATGCCTTCAATATACATAAGGATGACTTTCGTGCGCTCCTGCCGTGTCAGATACTCAAGCAGATCGGTCTCATCTATATCACATTTGTTCCCGACCGATACTATTGCAGAAAGACCGATATTTTCAACTGCTGTTTTTCCGATCATGGCCAGGCCGAGGGCTCCGCTCTGGGTCACAATTGCAACATTCCCCGGCAGGATGTTGCCCGGCCCGAAGGTTGCATCAAGTGAGGCCTCGGCCGAGTAGAGGCCGAAAATATTCGGTCCGACAATCCGCATACCATGCCGGCGTGCATGCCCGGCAATCTTTTTCTCTTCTTCTACATTGCCCGTTTCAGAAAAACCCGATGAGATTATCAGGTTATATTTAACGCCTTTGCGGGCACAGCTTTCAACTGAGCCGAGAACATGCTTGGCAGGGATGACCGTACAGACCATATCAACCTGTGCTTCAATATCCTCGATCTGCCTGTATGCCTGCAGCCCCTGCACTTCACCACCCGCAGGATTTACAGGATAGACGTTACCCGAATATCCGCTGGTCAATATGTTATGTACGAGCCTGTAACCGATTTTAACGGGATCCTGTGATGCACCTATTACTGCAATACTGCGCGGTTCAAACAGATATCCGATATCAGCAGCCATGTGTATTCTCCTGTAATGTGTTCCCGAAGGCCAGCTTAAGCTCATAGACCCCCTCGCTTCTTCTCTTCTCAACATCAAAGCCTCCGGCTTCAAAAAGCTTCATCATGGGCCGGTTCTCAACCAGCACCTCCGCAGTAAATCCCAGCAACCCCTGCCGCTTTGCAAGATATGTCAGGTATGCTAAAAGCTCTGTGCCGATCCCTTTGCCCTGCCACTCGTCGCGCACCACAACCGCCACTTCAGCCGTATGCGTGTTTTTATCAATGGCGTATTGACCCACGCCGAGAATTTCCTCTTTTTCAGAAAGCACCCTTTCGGCAAGAATGACCGTCTCCTCCGTGTAGTCAATCACGGCAAAGTCCTGCAGCCGCTCATGGGGCATATCTTTTCTGCTTGAAATAAATCGGCGGTACATGCTTCTGTCGGAAAGCGAATAAAAGAAATCCTTAAGCAGCGGCTCATCACTGATCCTTACCGGCCGGAACAGTATCGAATCACCTGTCTTGACTCTTCGATATGTTTCCAGATCTTCAGGATATTCACCCCGCTTGCCCGGAATAAAAGCCTGATCCTTGTAAATAAGCCCGTGGTTTTTAGCCTCTTCAATAAGCCCCGGCCTGAATTTAGGATGGGCAACAGCAATCAAATCCATGGCGCGTTCGCGAATATTTTTGCCATGCAGGTAGGCAATGCCGTATTCGGTAACAACATACTGTATATCCCCCCGTGTAAGGGTTACACCAACCCCCTGCTGAAGCAGGGGAACAATGCGTGAATGCTGTCCGTCATTGGAGGTAGAGCGAAGCGTCAGGATCGTTTTACCCCCGGGCGACAATGTAGTGCCGCGCATAAAATCAGCATGACCGCCGATTCCGCTGTAAAAATAGCTGCCGATTGATTCAGAGGTCGACTGGCCGGTAAGATCTACCTGCAGGGCTGAGTTGATGGCAACCATATTATGCTGGCTTGCAATGGTCAACGGATTATTGGTGTAATCAATACTTCTGAATTCTATGGACGGGTTATCATGGAGAAACTCATAAGTTTCCAGAGTACCCATGCAAAATGACGCCACGGTTTTGCCCCGGTCTATGCTTTTGTGTGAATTGTCGATGATACCTTCTTTCATGAGTGTTGCGATACCGTCGGAAAAAAGCTCAGTATGCACACCAAGATGTTTTTTGTCCTGCAGGCCTGCCATGATTGCGTTAGGCATGCTGCCGTATCCTACTTGAATAGTGTCGCCGTCCTGGATTATCCGGGAGACATAACTGCCGATTTTACGGGAAATTGTATCAGGCACCCGCGGCTGAAATTCTAAAAGGGGTTCATCATAGGGTATTATATAATCAACGTCCGACACATGGATAAACGTGTCACCATGAACCCGGGGCATACAGGAATTAACCTGAGCTATTACCATTGTTGCGTTCTCAACCGCGGCTTTGACTATATCAACACTGATTCCCAGGCTCATATAACCGTGTTTATCCGGGGGTGCTGTCTGGATAAGCGCAACATCCATATTGACAATACCACGCTTAAACAAAGAAGGTACCTGAGATAAAAAAAGCGGGCTATAGTCAGCAAGACCCCGGTTGACAGCATCGCGACAATTATTACCGATAAAAAAAGAATTGAGTCTGAAGTTGCGTTTAAATTTTTCATCGGCATAGGGGGCTACGCCAAGGGTCCATACGTGGTACACCTCGGCATCAAAGAATGCCTTGGGGTTTTTATTAATATAGTCTGTCAGGGCCTTAACAAGGTACTGGGGCTCAGCACAGGCAGTGCCGATAAAAATCCGGTCACCGCGATTGATATTTTTGAATATCCTTTCCTCATGAGCACATTTGTCCGGATACGCCTTTGTAATCAAATCCGAATTATTTGTTTTATGCAGGATCATTAGTGCTACCCTTAAAGTTGTTGTTTCAGATCACCGTTTGCCTGGAAAACAAGGCTGCAAAACATGCCGGTTGAATCTGTTTAACAGAGCTAATATAAGCCGAATCTGAGTGTAGAACCCTATAGTGAAAAAGTTTGGTGTGACAGATGCATCACACCGGTAAACTTGTACGGGGTATCAAAATCGTTTCTAAGAGCAGTTCCGGTATCAAGGACATACATATAATTTCCATTTTTCCTCCGCACCCGATACTCCACCAGATACGGTTCCTGTGCTTTCAAGTGATAATGTAGTCTTTTTCTGACAAGGTTACATGCATCAGGATGAATAATGTTGTGCCATTCTTGTAGTGTTGCCGGAAAATCTGCTTGTGCATATCCGAGCTCTTCAAATATTCTCCCATACCAGTCGATTGTATTGGTTATGATATTCCATTCATAGGCCAGTCTGAAAACACCCGCACCGACGTACGGATTGAATCCATTTTGTACCCGGACTGTTTTTACCTGCAAATGAGCCGGCAGAAACTCATGACTGTCTGGTGATCCGCCCAAATTCTTGCTTGCTGCTAACATGATGTCCTCCTGTTCTTTTACGTATGCATTACAGCTGTGTCGGATACACGCTCTAGCTATCTTTACAAAATACAAAATGGATACAGAAGCAGAAAAAGACACAGCAGGCAGAAAAGATAAAATACAATGTTCAGAATGTCTTTCTCATGGGTCCTGATTTTTGCTGTCAGCAATGCTTTGAATACAGATAAGGCTTCATCTGTATGTAGTTTTTGTTTAGTGAAAAATTCTGAACATAACATCTTCTGATCCTTTCACAGGTAAGGTTCTCTGCACTATAGTTCCTTGTTGTTTTTATTATGTTTTGTCGGTTCCTGTTCTTCAGTACACCAGTATCCTGCCGGTACCGGGGTGGGCTGTAAAACAAAATGCATACTCTCTTTGACGCCATTAGTACTGTTCTGGGTTGCCCACAATTTGCCGTCTTCAGTATAAAATTTGCTTATCCCGTGCAGTCTGCCGTTTTTGTAACGCCGCTCTACCTTCACTGTTCCATTGGGATGATATTCTTTTTTTATTGTTATATGAGACATATATGCTGTTCCTTGTTCACATGTTCAAAGCAGTGTGACAATATTGCAGGGGTTCTCTACTGAGGATATATCTCAAAAGGCGTGCCAAATGTAAAAAATTCAACCAATATGTTTTAATTATGTTTTTACAGATAGTTGCAAAGATATGCGGTGTAAAAAGACGCGCCTGAATGCTGAATTGTGCAGAAGTGTAAATTTACAAAAGTGTAAATTTTTTACAGTTTATCTTTGGGAGGACTGAGCCTGTATTTCTTTATGAGCTGGTACAAGGTAGGTCGGCTTATCCCCAGTATGCGGGCTGCCCGGGCTTTATTCCAGCCGGCAGTATCTAAAGCATCTAATAATTTCTGCGGGGTTTCGTGCGGCTCTTTAGAGCATACACGCCGGTCGGTTTCAAAATACTCCGGTATCTCCGAGGGCAAATGCTCAGGCATAATAGTCGTACCTTTGCAAAGGATGAATGCATGCTCCATGGCATGCTCCAGCTCTCTGATATTACCGGGCCACCTATACTGCATGAACAGTCTGAGCACATCGTCCGCAATACCGCTGATATTTCTTTTAAACGTTTTTTTAAACACATCAAAAAAATGCCTGGTAAGCAGGCGAATATCTTCGCGTCTTTCACGCAGCGGCGGTAATTTTATTTCTATCACCTTAAGGCGATAGTAGAGGTCTTCCCTGAATTCACCCAGGCGCACTTTTTCTCTCAGATCACGATTCGTCGCGGCAAGCACCCGTACATTAACCTTGACCGGAGTAGAGTCTCCCACGCGTTCACACTCCTTCTCCTGAAGGACCCTGAGAAGCTTCAGCTGAATCCGCGCCGAAATATCACCAATCTCATCAAGCAAAAGGGTGCCGCCGTCTGCAAGCTGGAAACGGCCAATCCTATCCTTAACAGCACCTGTAAAAGCCCCCTTTACATGCCCGAACAGTTCACTTTCAAGCAGATTTTCTGAAAGGGCCGAGCAGTTTACCGTAACCAAATTGCTGGAAGCACGGATACTGCTGTAATGAAGAGCCCTGGCAACAAGATCCTTGCCTGTACCGCTTTCACCTGTAATTAATACCGTAGTATCGGTATCGGTAAGATTCTCCAGCAGGTTATACACTTTCTGCATCTTTCTGCTTTTTCCAATAATACTTTGAAAGTGGTAGCGTTCTTTAAGCTCCTGTTCAAGATTGGCGATCTCAGATCTCAGTGCCAGCTCAGCCTGCTTGCGATCGGTAATGTCCTGCAGTGTTTCAATTGCACCGGTTATGTTACCATTGGAATCTTTCAAAGGCGCTGCAGTAAAAAAAAGCCATTTGCCGCTATCACCAAGATCGGCAAAGAAGTCCTCGGCTTCATAGGCCCCTTCTATGAGTGTTGAGGTACGGCCCTTGTCACCATAATAGATTGTCAGCTCGCTGTCTGAAACACTATCTATTCTGATATCGGCCATAACGGGTCGTGGGGAGGCATAGAAGGCTCTCCACTGATCTTTTGTTCCGATCACTTCACCGGCGGCAATACCGGTCATATTTTCGCATGCCTTGTTCCAGTGTGTAATCGTATGATTTCTATCAATCACAAAGGTCGCAATAGGAATACCATGAACAATCTGTGACAGCATATCCTCTGTTGCCTGATGCAGCTTTCCGGAAAGCGCCCGGCCGGAGCTCCCGGCTTCCAGTTCGGCAAGCCGCTTGCGTACATTCAAAAGCTCTGTCGAAAGCTGCTCCTTGGTTTTTTCACTTTCACGCATGTTGAATTCCTGAAGCGCAGAACTATACTGTTCATACATCTGCTATAAGATTACACTTATTACTTTGGGCAAGCTCCGTCAAGTTCAAAATCCTGTGGCGACACATAGACCCACATGAAAAAACTGGAGAGTGCTGGGAAAAAGCAGAGAACAGTTTTCAGTAATAGATAGGATTTTAAAAGCATCCATAATCCCAGGATGCTAGAGCATTTCCTTTTTTGTTATAGCCCTGCACTGCAAAGGTTGCTGTGGTAAGAGCAGCCGCGGCGGTGCGAGCGATGGACGATATAGTAACTTCTGGATTTTCCAACGAACACATAGCCGCAGGTAGTCGAACCGTACCAGCTCTTGCGGCCTCACCTGTGAAGATACGCTTTTTTGCGAAATGCTCTAATAAGCGGACCCAATACGAAATGGATGTTATCCTGGCTGCTATGGCACCGAAAGAGGCTATAAGGTTACAAAAGGAATCACGGGGCAATACTGTATAAGCACACAGATAAACAATACTCCCAGTGCCACAAACCGCACTACCAGTAAAGCTGTTACTGTAAAAGCTATTATGCACAGCAATCTGACGATGAGCCGGGCAAAAAATATTTTTACAGGATTGGCAATGCCGGCTATAAAATTCTCCTCAAATGCTTTGATCGTTATTGCAGCTGTATGTGCCATGATGACCTCCTTTCATTAAAACGGTTTGTCCTTTTTTAATCTCCACTTCCTCAAAATGCAATGAGCGTGCCGGATGAAAAAAGCAACGGTCGAATAATTTTTACCAGTAAAAACAAGTAGTTTTCATCAGGGAGGAGTTGTGTCAGAAAGGCCGGGTGAGGAGTTCTGCAAATATTTTTTACAGTTTGTAAAAAATATTTTCGTGACCAACCGAAGAACGGCCGTGTAAAAACCGTCCTCTCAGGCCGGGCCGTCTTTTTTTACACGGGTTTCAGCTGCAAGGTCATATTTTTGAATTTTCGCCTGCAGCGTCGGGCGCGACAGCCCGAGAATCTTTGCCGCAAGTGACTGGTTTCCCTGGGTGTGATCAAGAACTTCCCTGATGACAATGCGTGAAAAATGATCGCTGAGTGTATTAAAAAGATCTGATACGGATTGGGATCTAAGCTGCAGGCGGACCCATCTTTTTATGACTTCTTCTGCGTCCGCATGATCTTGGGCTCGGCTTTCACTGTTGAGAATGCCGGTAATATCTTCTGCGCTTATTGGACTGCCCCTGCTGAAAATCAGGGATTTTTGAAGCGTATTGGCAAGCTCACGAACATTTCCGGGCCATGCATTGCTGCGAAGAAGGGCTATGGCACTGTCAGTCAGGCCGGGATTCTGCAAAGACATTTCACGGGCATATTTTGTCACAAAATAGTGCGATAATAAAGGAATGTCATCCGGACGCTCCCGCAGAGACGGAAGCTTGATGGTCACAACATTCAGCCGGTAGAAAAGATCTTCTCTAAAGAGGCCCATCTTTAATAAGTCTTCAAGGTTGCGATTTGTGGCTGCAATAATGCGAACATCTGCCTTGAGCAGCCCCTCACCGCCTAGACGCTCTATAGTCTTTTCTTCCAGCAGACGTAGAATCTTAGCCTGAATACTAATGGGCATATCTCCGATTTCGTCCAGAAAAATTGTTCCGCCACGAGCCTGCTCGACCTTGCCAACACGTCTGCGGGTAGCTCCTGTAAAAGAGCCTTTTTCATACCCAAACAGCTCTGATTCAAGCAGGGTTTCAGGTATGGCTACACAGTTGATTACCATGAACGGTTGTTCAGATCTCAGGCTATGCTGATAGAGTGCCCGTGCCACGAGTTCTTTGCCGGTGCCGGATTCACCCCGTATCAGTACTGTAGTATCTGTAGGGGCAACTTTACCGATAGCCTTGTACACCTCCTGCATAACAGTGCTTCTACCAATCATTACTTCGGCTGGTTCAGTTTCCGGTATGGCATCCATCTGAACAGGGGTCCGCATGAAACGTCCAGCCTCAAGGGCTTGTTCAACGAGCTTCAGAATCTCAGGGATATTAAACGGCTTTAGTATGTAGTCGAATGCGCCCTGCTTGGTAGCTTCAATTGCAGTATCAGTGGTCCCAAAAGCTGTCATAACAATAACAGGCAGTTTTGGTTCTATTTGTTTTATTTTCTGGAGTGCTTCTATACCGCTTATGCCCGGAAGGTTCACATCCGTAATGACCAGATCTATCGAATGAGATTCAACCAGGTTGTTTACCTCTTCACCGCTAAGGGCTTTGAGCACGCTGTGGGCTTCTTCCGTAAGAATCTTTTCGAAAATTACGTGAATCTGGGGATCGTCATCAACAATGAGGATAGTTGCCATGAGTTGTATTACTTGAAATATTATTATTCGAAATATGCAAATTGCAAAATAACTAATTGATTTCTAACCCAGTTTTGTTAACATTTCAATAAAATAGTACTTCATCATCATCATAACGGGGGTTATAATAAAAAAATTATAAAATATATTACTGTCTGCTAAAAAGCATTATGTCTGCAAGATTTGCAATAAAAAACAGCATCCGTTCAAAACTTATCGCAAGTTTCATATTTGTAGTAATTCTTACAGGGGCTTTCTCTACGGTTGTCGGTATTATGATCATAAATGATACTGTCGTTGGGCAGGCCTATGATTCGGTACAGAGCAACCTGTCGACTGCTCAGTTTATTTATGATGAACGGATCAACGTCATCAGAATAGCTGTAGAGCATGCAGCCTCGCTGCCTGACATTAAAAATTTTCTGCTCAAAAAAAATATGATCGGTCTCACTGCACGGCTGCAGAACTTCCGCCGTGATGCAGGCATTGATATAATGAACATCACGGACCCTGCCGGTAAAATCATGATCAGGTCCCGTAATCCTGTTCAGTCCGGAGACACTGCTAAGGATGACCTGTTTGTTAACTATGTTATTGAACAAAAAAAAGCGGTATTCGGCAGCGACGTAATGTCACGCACGGCCCTGCTAAGGGAGGGGGACGATCTGGCTGATCAGGCCTTTATCAAACGTATCCCCACACCGCATGCCCAGCAGCGGGATGCAACCCATGATGACCGCGCTCTGGTTCTCAAAGCCGCTTATCCTGTCATGGATACCGGTCGGCTTATTGGAGTCCTCTATGGAGCCGTGCTCATTAATAAAAACTATGAGATCGTGGACAGAATAAAGCGTCTCGTGTTTAAGGATGAAACCTATGACGGGTATGATTACGGCACGGCAACGATCTTCCTGGATGATATGCGCATTGCAACCAATGTGAAATCCCGTGAGGGCGCACGTGCAATTGGCACATGTGTTTCAGAAGAAGTATACACTAAGGTCGTGAAGCAGGGCAAAATATGGCTTGACAAGGCCTTTGTGGTTAACAACTGGTACATATCATCCTATAAACCCATTTATAATATTGCAAATGAAATTATCGGGATTTTATATGTCGGGATTCTTAAAACAAAATTTGACAGCATTAAACAAAAGACCATACTCTATTTCCTGGCTGTCATTGGAGTAACCCTTGTAATCGCCATTGTGATTGCCGTCCTTCTCATCCAGTCCATTTTCAAACCGGTCAGAAAACTTGTTGATGCTTCCGGAGAAATTGCACAGGGGAATTATCATAAAAGAATTTCCGTAGACTCGGGTGATGAACTTGGCTATTTGTGCGATACATTCAACAAGATGGTTGACGGCATCGTGGAGCGCGATGAAAAATTAAAGGAACAGACCCAAAAGCAGACGCAGCAGGCTGAAAAACTTGCTTCCCTGGGACGCCTGGCATCGGGCATCGCCCATGAAATCAATAACCCGCTTACCGGCATACTGGCTTTCAGTTCCGAGCTGCGTGACGATTTTAAGGACAGCGAGTACAAGGAAGACCTTGATCTCATTGTTGAGGAAACCCTGCGCTGCCGAAAAATAGTAAAGGAAGTCCTTGATTTTGCCCGGGAGACGGCTCTGGAGAAACAGCATGCCAATATAAATGAGGTTATTGTATCCACACTTGCAATCCTGGAACACCATGTTGCATTTCACAATACTGAAATAGAGCAGCAGCTTGCAGGAGATATCCCGGAGGTATATATCGATGTAAATCAGATCAAATCCGTAATAAACAACCTGGCAGTCAATGCGGTTGATGCTATGCCCGCAGGTGGCAAAATTATAATTAGCACACGCTTTGATACAGTAAAAGGTGACGTGGTCATACAGTTTATCGATACAGGCGAGGGAATACCCCCGGAGCATCTTGAAAAAATATTTGATCCTTTCTTTACTACCAAGGAAACCGGTAAAGGTACCGGACTGGGACTCTCGGTAACCTACGGGATTGTACAGCGCCACAGTGGTACGATCACTGTTGAAAGCCGGCAGGGTACCGGGACTACCTTTACTATTACATTGCCTGCAAGATAGCGTTCATGTTACACACACGTGGAGCAGCCCATGAAAAATATCATAAACATACTCATCATTGATGATGATGCAATTGTGTTGAAAAGCTGTCTGAAGATTTTCAGAAAACAAAGCAGTTATGTGATTGATACCGCTTCATCAGGAACAGAAGGGCTTCAGCAGGCTCAAAAGAAAAAATACGACATTGTTATCACCGACCTTAAAATGCCCCAGCTGGGCGGCATGGAGGTGCTGAAAACACTTCGTACTGATCAGCCTGATGTAACTGTTATCATCTTTACCGGCTATGCAACGGTTGACACAGCCCGGCAGGCCTTAAGGCTGGGGGCCTTTGATTATGTGCCCAAGCCGTTCAAGCCGGATGAGCTGCGCGAGGTGGTTGCCAATGCGGTAATGGCCAGAGAAGATGACCCCAATGCTAAAATGCTTGATCTTATGGCTATTGTTTCCCATGAACTCAAGAGCCCCTTATCGGTGGTTCATACTACCGCCGAAACACTGTATCGGGGCTATTTCGGCAATCTCCCGCCGGAACAGCATAAAACAATTGAAGCCATTCTGCGCAACTGCCAGTATCTTGAGGATATCATTCGAAACTACCTTGATCTTTCCAAAATGGAGCTTGATGAACTGGATTCTTTTAAAAAAGAGATCGATCTCCTGCAGGATGTCATCAAGCCTGTTCTGGATATACCCGAACATCGCGATAATACCCAGGATATAACAATTGCAACCGATTTCATGGTCTCTTCAACGGTATACGGCGATCCCAATTTGCTCAGAATTGTCATGACCAACCTGGTAAACAATGCCATTAAATACGGCCGCAACGGCACAACCATGTCTGTGTCGCTCCGTGAAAATAACAATGCCTATGAAATTGCAGTGTATAATGAAGGTGTGGGCATTTCTAAAGATGATATAGAGCACAAACTGTTTAAAAAATTTGTGCGCCTGCGGCAAAGGAGTACCGGGGGTATAAAAGGGTCAGGCCTGGGTTTGTACATCTGTAAAACTATTGTTGCAAAACATGGAGGTACCATCCGCGTAGAGTCCGAAGAAGGCCAATGGGTCCGTTTTATTGTTTCACTGCCAAAGAAATAAACGTACCTTCTTTTCCGGCACACACATAGCCGCGGGCGGTCAAGCCGCATCAGCCGTTGCAGCGCTCACCCGCAAGGCTATGCTCTTTTGCGAAATGCTCTAATTCATTAAATGAAAATATTTGTTCAAAAAAAATACTATATTGTCTATTCTTCTACCGGAATATTATGGGGTGGATTTGAAACAACATTAGGGTCTATAGCCTTTTTTATTTCCTTCAATAGCCGGTCATATTTAAACACCGGTCCTGCCATGGCATGATAGGGTCCGCCCAGGAAGGGCCCGATTCCGTTTTCATGGCCGTTTTGCAGGTCTTCTTTGGTCATGGCCAGCAGTTTGCCCATCAGGTCACCCAGGTCTTCCGGAGTCTTTTCAACCGGGTAATCGGTTTCACCAAATCCAAAGTGGCTGAAGTCATACGTGCCGACCCAGTCGGGTCCGTCGCAATCCAGGATGGGTGGTGAAAATTTTTCAACCCACTCGCAGCCTGATTTCACCAGATCAATAGAACTCTGGATAGTATCACTTGCCAGCTTAAGGGCCAGAAAGGTACCCGCCGGCCGCATCATACGAGAACCGTTGGTGTCCCTGATCCAGTTATTGGCGGTGCGGGGAACCCACATATCAAAGACCTCCTGTTTAATCCTTTTACCGCCCGTATCTGTAATAATATCTTCAAGTACCCGCTTTTCATACTCAAGCTGCTTATTTGAGGTAAATCCCCATAGACAGACCCCCACGGCATACTTTACATTGTCCTGAAAGATGCGGCTTTTCCAGGTTTCCCAGTACTGTTCATTAGAGCTTGCCCACCACCAGATGTAATACACGGTGGGCCATTTCTGCAACACACCGCCGATCTCAGCCCGGCCCACTTCATACATAAAGTCCGCTGCACCTTCCAGATCATCATATTTAATAATCTCCCAGTGGAAGCGGTCCTCAGGCAGTGTGGAGGTCATGTTGGGGATATAGCCCTCGGCCGGCCACTCTTTGGGTCCCGGGTAAGGATGCAGCTTTACCGCCATCCTGGTTACCATCCCAACACCACCCAGGGCTCCGCAGTAGCCGCGCATCATGCCCCGCAGGTCAGAGCCCGGACCCTTGCCCCAGAACCCGCAGCCGGCATCCTGAGAAAACGAACCCGTGCGTAGCAACTCACCATTCGGCAGAATCCATTCCATGCCCAGCACATTGCGGTAAGAAACACCCAGGCGGAAGGCAACCCCCCACAGTCCCTGGAACGTGTGGCCGGCCAGAGCTGATGACTGAGCGCTGGCCTCAGGTGAACCGATGTAGAGCCCGCGCTTGTTGGCCTCAGCATGCAGTTGGGCCACGGTTGCATAGGGTTCAAGAACCGCATACATGTTTTTTTCATCAATTTCTACTATCCTGTTCATCCGTTTAGAGTCTATAATAACAGTATGCGGCCGGGTCGGGGCAGTGGCCAGAGACCACTGGTTTGACCCTACCGGGATGAAGGGAATCTTGTAGCGGTTGCAGATCTTGACCACCTTCTGAGTCTCCATAGTCCCGTTGGGCAGCACCACAAACTCCGGCGGCACACTCTGCCCCAGCGTCTTGGGCGGCAGCCAGTCCCCAAAATAAGCATTTACCGTGGCCGCGTTGTCCTTTACATTGCCCTGACCCAGGGCCGCCTCAAAAGCATTCAGTATCTCATCATGTTTTTCATGTCGTACCATATTCTCCATGGCTATTCTCCTATCAATAATAGTAATGAAGGAATTGTGAATACAGAAACTAAAGAATTTTGTAAGTTAATTCCTTAATTCCATAATCTCAAAATTCCTAAATCAACTAAAGCGCTTGCATCATTAGATCAAATATGTCAACGATCTCCAGCTTCTCTGCCAGGCCTATGCCGCCGGCTCGCAGGTTGGTCTCACACCACGGACAGCTC
>JANQFE010000026.1 GCA_028278025.1 Thermodesulfobacteriota bacterium
GCCATCAGCATCAGGTCCATCAGATCATACAGCTTGATCTTTTCCTTGTTGCGCTTGATCGGATCACTCAGATTCTGCTCACAGTAAGGACAGCAGGTCGCTATGGCCTCGGCTCCCGTGCTTTTGGCCTCCGCTATGCGCTCTGCCGATGTCTGAAACGCCAGATCAGGAAAGGCCGTTCTCACTCCGCCACCGGCTCCGCAACACCAGCCCTGGTCCTTGATCCGCTCCATCTCCACCACCTGCAGGCCCGGAATCGCCTGCAATATAGTGCGCGGCTCTTCATAGATCCCGCAGTGCCGACCGATATGACACGGGTCATGCCAGGTCACCGTAAGGGGCACCTGCTTTGTGAACTCTATCGTGCCCTCTTGTACCAGTTTGCTCAGTACCTGGGTTACATGCACAATCTCTATGCCCGTGTCATCCACTGCCGGTACTTCCGGAAAGTCATATTTGAGCACATGGTGACAACCCGCACAGTGCGTGATGATCTTCTGCACCCCGTACTGCCTGAACAGTTCCAGGTTCCTTGCCACCAGGTCAAAAAACGTTTCGCGATCTCCGATGCGGATGGCCGGGCTGCCGCAGCAGATCTCCTTCTCGCCGAATATCCCCACACTCACCCCGGCCTGCTTCAGCACCTTGATCGTGTTTACCACCTCATGCTGCAACAGCGGGTCAAATGAGGGCGTGCAGCCTGCAAAAAACAGGTATTCGCACTTTTCTTTGGCAACATCTGTCACCTCCAGCTTCTTGGCCCAGTCCCGGCGCTTGGCCCGTGGCTGCAGCCACGGGTTGTCGTAGTTCTTGATGCTGTTTAACAGCTCCTTATGCGCCGGCAGCGGCGCGATCCCCAGTTCGATCAGCCTGGTCTTCAGGCACTCGGCTGCTTTCAGCGGCTCTTTCTCATTTAGCCTCAAACAGTTCATCTCGCAGGCCCCGCAGCTCGTGCAGTGATAGCTGATCTCCAAAAGCTTCTCTGAATCCCTATAGTCAAAATCATCCTCCAATAGCGCCCGGATGATATGAAACTTGCCCATCCCGCTGTAGGCAAAATAGCGGTTGTAGCGGAATTCAGGACATATCTCATTATATTTTGAGCTCTTCACGTTCCAGCCCCACTGGTTCATGCACCAGTTGCAGCGTGCATCCCCCCAGGCCATCTCCCGGTAGTCCTCCAGGGTGCGCTCATATACCTTTTTGTCTATCTTTGGATGGGTCATTAACTTCTCCTACTGGCGGTGAGTGCCAAAATATTATTACAAGTCTATTCAGGCTTTTTGTTTCTGTTTTATAGCATGAGTGCGCTAGAGTGAGCTAAAATTCAAAGTGCCTAAAGTTAAAATTCTATTTATAGTAACTTTAGCGCACTTTAGGCACTTCTTTGCACCAGTTCCGATGTAATTCTTTTCAAATCATCGGCGCTGAATTCATCCCATTCTGCTGAAAGCTGAATAAGCTCTACCAGTTTTTCTTCGGTTATTTCAGTAGCCATAAGCATAATAACAGGATCTATCCCCAGCGTATAAGCCAGCGCTTGTCGTTGTACCCACCCGTCAGCTCCGCTGTCCTGTGCAAAGGGAGCTTTCGGCGGTACAGCAGTTGAGAAAGCCTTGGTTATACCTGCAATGGCTGCCTCATTACTGTTTTCCAGGGGCCAGGTTGCAAGCCCCTCACATGAACCGCTTGTTGCCAGCTGATCAAGGCCGGCTATATCTGATGAGCCCTGGGCCTTTAATTGCCGGCCGGCACCTGCAGGCTCCAGCCCCAGGCGGCAGCACTGTTCCATGGCCTCGGCAGGATCAAGTCCTGCAGCCTGAAGGCCGGCAAAACCGGATAAATCCGATACCAGGCAGCCCGGTTCTGCGTTGCCATCCATCGCCATTGTGTCAGGGGATTCACGGTATTTCAAATATGTGTAGTAGGGATAGGCGCAATTATAACCGGCATCATTGCGGTGAGTCAAGCCCTGTATCTTTTCAATAACAGCAGCATCTATGCCGAGGTCAGCGGCAATGTCTTTAAGTCCGGCTTTACCTGCAATAGCGCCACCTTTAATTTCATTTTGCAGCTCTATGCATTTTTGGAAAAAACCTTCAGCTACTTCAAGGGCACCGAGTCCCCGCATAGCAACCGCCTTGAGGTTCTTTTCGCCAAAGACTGCACCAAAGCCGAACTTGTCCTTGCTGCCCCAGTAGTTTTCCGAAACCTGCGCCAGAGACACCTTGTTTTCTCCGGCCTTGCCGATAAGCAGAATCTGGATCATGTCGTCACCGTAGGTTTCCCGGATCTTATCAGTTGACTGCCAGACATCTTGGCCCCAAATATCCTCGGAATCATCTATGTCAGAAAGGCCGTCATGCAGCCACAGTCTTACCGGGTTCTGGGCTTTCCCCAGAATCACGACAAAATCAAAGCCCGTCAATTTAAACTCTACACCAGTCTGCCAGCCAAACGGTACATGGCCTATGCTGCCTGTTACCGGGCTCTTGGCCGTCATGACCCCGGCGCAGCCGGCCGGCATAAATGTTGCGGTAAAAAACCCTGTTCCCAGGATCAGGGGATCCCTGTCCCTGTACTGTTCGTAGAGTGCCATATTTATAGCGGCTCCACCCAGGGCCTTCTCAATAAGCTCCTCGTCCAGGTCTTCGGTAGTGCATTCCTGTGCTTCAAGATCAACAATAAGTATAACACCGTTATAGTTGTTCATTGTCTCCATAATGTTATTCTCCCTCCATGCTCAATACCCCGTAAGGACAAACCTGAATACATACAGGTCCGTTTTCTTCTTCTTCACAATGGTCGCAGGCAATCCTTAAAAGGATCGGCTTGGCACTTGCACTGGCGCCTTCGATCTGTTCGCCTGGAAGCAGCACCTGTTCTCCTTCCGGTCTGCCCAGATAGAGACTTTTTTCTCTTTTTACCATCATACCATAATAATTTTTCTTTTCCTCCTGATAGAACATCAGGCTTGCTCCGATAGGTGAAATGCTGTCATCATGATGATAGTTACAGGCAAACTCACAGATTCGACATCCTGTACATTTAAGGGAATCCACCTTTAAGTCCATTATATCACTCCTTTAGCTAAGTTTAGTTATACACATGATTCCACCGGTTTATTCCTCGACCGGAATATTATGGGGTGGATTTGCTACCACGTTGGGATCTATGGCCTTCTTTATACCTTTAAGCAGGTTTTCATATTTAAATACCGGTCCTGCCATGGCATGATAGGGTCCGCCCAGGAAGGGCCCGATTCCGTTTTCCAGACCGTTTTGCAGGTCTTCTTTGGTCATGGCAAGTAGCTTGCCCATGAGATCGCCCATGGCTTCCGGGGTCTTTTCAACCGGAAAATCGGTTTCACCAAATCCAAAATGCCCAAAGTCATAACCGCCGATCCAATCGGGCCCGTCGCTGTCAAGGATGGGCGGTGAAAACTTGTTAACCCACTCATAGCCAGTTCTTACCTGGCCTATTGAAAAGTTAAGCGTATCGGTCTGCAACCGCAGGGCCAGGAAGGTACCTGAGGGCCGCATCATGCGTGAGCCGTTAGTGTCCCTGATCCAGTTATTGGCAGTGCGGGGAACCCACATGTCAAAAACTTCCTGTTTCACCGGGCGGCCGCCCGTGTCTGTAATAATATCTTTAAGTACCCGTTTTTCATACTCAAGCTGTTTTGTTCCGGTAAAACCCCACAGGCAGACCCCCACAGCGTTTTTAACGTTGTCCTGAAAGGTACGTTTTTGCCATTCGGTCCAGTATTCTTCATTGGAATTTGCCCACCACCAGATGTAATACACGGTGGGCCATTTCTGCACGACACCGCCGATTTCAGCCTTGCCAAGCTCATACATAAAATTAATTGCGCCTTCCAGATCATCATATTTAATAATCTCCCAGTGAAAGCGGTCCTCAGGCAGTGTGGAGGTCATGTTGGGGATATAGCCTTCAGCCGGCCACTCTTTGGGTCCCGGGTAAGGATGCAGCTTTACCGCCATCCTGGTTACCATCCCCACACCGCCCAGAGCACCGGCATAGCCGCGCAGCATACCACGAAGGTCAGGGCCGGGCCCTTCACCCCAGAACCCGCAGCCGGCATCCTGAGAAAACGAACCGGTACGCAGAATCTCTCCGTTAGGCAGTACCCATTCTACGCCCAGAATGTTGCGGTAGGCAACCCCGATACGGTAGCCCACGCCCCACATGCCCTGGAACACATGCCCGGCAATGGCAGATGACTGGGCGCTGGCCTCGGGGGAACCAATGTAGAGCCCGCGCTTATTGGCCTCGGCATGCAACTGGGCCAGGCTCACCAGCGGTTCAATAACGGCATACATGTTTTTTTCATCAATTTCATGAATGCGTTCCATACGTTTACAATCAATGATTACCGTGTGCGGGCGATTCGGTGCGCTGGTAAGAGACCACTGGTTTGATCCTACCGGGATGAAAGGAATCTTGTAGCGGTTGCAGATCTTGACCACCTTCTGAGTCTCCATGGTCCCGTTGGGCAGCACCACAAACTCCGGCGGCACACTCTGCCCCAGCGTCTTGGGCGGCAGCCAGTCCCCAAAATAAGCATTTACCGTGGCCGCATTGTCCTTTACATTACCTTCTCCCAGGGCGGCCTCAAAGGCCCTCTGTATATCGTCATGCTTTGCATGTCTCACCATCTTCTCCATGATATCTTCCTCTCTTGCTGTTTATAGCGCTTGCATCATTAGATCAAATATGTCAACGATCTCCAGCTTCTCTGCCAGGCCTATGCCGCCGGCTCGCAGGTTGGTCTCACACCACGGACAGCTC
>JANQFE010000048.1 GCA_028278025.1 Thermodesulfobacteriota bacterium
AGACCGCAATCTTTATGTTGATAAAACCACCATAACCATTTTTGAACCGCCACCCTTGCCTGATACCGACCCAGGCGATACTAATGGCGGAAACAGCAACGGTGGTAGTAGCAGTGGTAGCGGCAGCAGCGGCGGTGGTAGTAAAGGCGGTGGCAGCAGCAATAACAATAATGATGATATCGAAGACAGTGATGATGCAGAAATGCCTTTACCTGAACCAGAGTGTATGAATGATTCAGATTGTGATGACGGTTATTTCTGTACCGGAAATGAGATATGCCAGGACAATACATGCCTTACAGGTACAAATCCTTGCGCAGACGATGAAGAATGCGATGAGCATACTGATACGTGTATTTCCCCGCCAGAGTGTGAAGTTGATTCAGATTGTGATGATGCTGTCTTTTGTAATGGCAACGAGCAGTGCAGTAACGGGAACTGCATAGATGGCATTGCTCCTTGCAGCTCATCACAAAATTGCTTTGAGGATCTTGAGATGTGCCAGGATGTAATTATTTTGACTGCCTCACTCCCGGACCAGCAGAAAAAAATACTGAATCCTGTACTGCAAAAAGAGCGTTGCCTGTGGCTGCGCCTGCAATGTGCAGATGATAATCATTTTGATCCGGACGTAAGTATTGTAAAAGTTGCGGGGGCTTCTACAAATTATTCCGGTGTCTATATCAACAACAACCATAATCCATTAAAAATTTGGAACTCAATTTATGTACCCATCTGTATTGAAAAATGGTCCACAGCAGGTCAGTGGAACATTGAAATAATTACAGAAGAATTGGTTTGTGATAATCCTTACAGGGAAACAATCCGGGCGTTTTTTCAAATTGTTGAATAATTAAAAAATAATTTCTTAATCACAACTTAACACGCTGCTACCAGAATTTATCCCAATAGCTGTTTGTCCTTATTATCTACACCCAATAACTATTCCATAATTAGAGAATAACTATTCCATATTAGAATATAATTTTATCACAATAGACCGGATAAATATGTGCTGTAAAATACTATGTTATTTCAATTATTTAATTAATTCAATCTCCTTGCATAAAAGGCATCCTTTTTGCTTTATACGTAATTGCTGTTTTAAATTCTTTAAATGTAATTTTTGAGAACTTTTACTATTAAAAATATTTATTTTAAATAATATGGATTTTTTCAGACGCTAATATTATATATAAATTTAAATAATGACTTTAATTTAATAATATGATTGTCAAAAGATATGTTGCATAGTCGTTCAAAGAAGGTTATAGTAAAAACTAATAAAAATATTTAAAATTGTTCGTGTGGAGGACTCAAAATGCATAAACTTTGTAACAATTTAGCAACAAAATGTCATTTTTTTCAGACACCGATCTCTTTAGCTTTGTTCTTGTTATTTTTTCTTTTCCCCAGTACTGTTTTTGCAGCTAATCATTATATAAGACAAGGCGGTTCAGGCGATGGTTCTGACTGGAATAATGCCTTTGGTCAGGTACCGGGTACGCTTATTCGGGGAGACACCTATTATGTAGCTGACGGCAATTATAATGCTTTTACCGTTGACGATGCTATCAGCGGCTCCAATTTTATCCATATCAAAAAAGCTACGATTGACGATCATGGTACTGAACAAGGCTGGCAGAATGCATATGGTGACGGCGTTGCAGTTTTTGACGGTACAATCTATATCCGCACCTCTTATGTGGAAATTAACGGACAGTATGAATACGGTTTTAAGTTTATGAGATCAAACTGTAATGGCAGTTTTGATATTATTTCAAGTGATGGGACCTCCTTCAACTTGGGCACTGATTATGTGCAATTTAAATACTGTGAAATAGCAGGCTGCGGTGAAGACATGGGTGATTATGGACAGGATGCAGTCTATATCAGGGGTAATGGTACGGGAGATTGGGCCCAGCACTGGCTTTTGCATCATTGTTATTTACATGATGTAAACGTTACCTGTATTTTAACCAGGTTTGTCAATAACGCAACTATTGAATACTGTACCTTTGCCCGCCGGCATACCAACGGATCAAAACACGGTGAGCTCATTTCCTGGAACCAGGGCGGCCTGAACCAAAATTGTATTTTCCGTTACAATAAAATGTATGACTGTGCCGGAACAGGTATGCTTGTTATTAAAGAAACAAACGCCGACCAGTCAGGCTGGAAAATCTATGGTAATCTTTTCTATAACACCAGCACCCGTTACCATGTGAGCAATGCCGTTATCACTGATACGGGGAGTCCCTCCAAGCCCAAAGGAGATATTTTTGATATCAAAGTATACAATAATACTTTTGTGAATACTTACAGTGTCAGCGGAGGTTTACGAGGCCCGTTTGGATCTCTTGTTGGTGTCAATGGAAATGAATTTAAAAACAATCTTTGTTATAACACCGGTTCCACCAGCGGCCTTCAAAGCAGGTCTCACAATTTATGGAATGATGCAGGTCAGACAAACCAGGACAGCGGCACCACCGGACAGTACTGGAGTGGCGGTACCGACCTCTTTGTTGATTATGCTAATCATGATTACCGCCTGGCACAGCCCACGGAGCCTGGTGATGCTTCAATAGGTGCTGAATACGCTACTGATATGTACGGTAACGTACGGGGCGCAGACGGTGTCTGGGACAGAGGTGCTTTTGAATTTACCGATGGAGGTGGCGGCGCTACAACAACAGTTCCACCGGAAGCCCCTAGCCCTCCAACCGGTCTTCAAATAATAGCCCCTGAATAAGCTTCTTTGGCAGCACTGTTATGTGATTATATGCTGTCAATGTAAATATAAAGGTCCTTGAGCGTTACAAGGACCTTTATGTTATAACCACGCTTTTTTCATCACTCAATTATCATCAGACATATTTTTTTTGCCTATTTTACTATTGCATGGTAAGCATTCTACAATGGTTATGACAATAGAAATATCTACAATTGCACGCAAGACAAATTATGGATCAGCCGTATCTGCAGGATTTCTTAGTTAATCAAACCGTCATCAATCCCATAGTTATTTTTCTTACCCTGGGCGCTGGGATTATGATCCTGTTTTTACCCAGACGGTATGTTTTCTTACCGTTTATCTTTATAGCAACCTTTATTCCCATGCAGCAACGTATTCTTATAGCCGGGTTTGACTTCTTCATGATTCGCATACTTATTTTATTTGGTTTTACACGTATTATTATACGTTCGCGCTTTTATTTGCTCAAGCTTAATCCAATCGATAAATTGATGATTTTGTTTTGTGTTTTTCGAATCATCATGTATTCGATTTTGTGGAAAACGCCCGGCGCTTTTATTAACCGTCTCGGTACATCCTTCGATGCCCTCGGGGTTTATTTTTTCTCTCGATTTATTTTAAATGATCTCATGCAAAATCCTCGTCAAATTATTGCTGTTATTAAAGACCTGCTTGTGTTGTGTATTCCACTTGCAATTATCATGCTTCTTGAATACACAACTGCTCGTAATTTTTTTTCAGTTTTTGGCGGTGTGCCGGAAGTTACTTTTGTACGTGACGGCCGGCTGCGCTGCCAGGGAGCATTTCAGCACCCGATACTTGCCGGCACCTTTGGTGCTTCTTTGCTGCCCCTGTTCCTTTCTCTCTGCTACAAAAAGAGTCGCTATAAAATCCTGGGTCTGCTCGGTGTTTGTTCCTCAACCCTGATCGTCATCACAACGTCCTCAAGTGGCCCTGCGCTTACCTATGCTGCGGCCCTGGGCGCTTTTTGTTTGTGGCCGTTTAGAAGATTTATGTCCATTATTTGCTGGGGTGCAGTGTTTATGCTTATTATCCTTCAAATAGCTATGAATGCTCCTCTCTGGGGCCTTCTGATGCGTGCAAAAATTTTCAGCGGCTCTACGGGCTTCCACCGTTATCACCTTTTTGATCAATTTGTAAAGCGATTTGGCGAATGGTGGTTCTGTGGTGTCCAATCAACCGATCACTGGGGACGCCAGCTGTTTGATATTACTAACCAGTACATTCGAATTGCAGTTGACGGCGGCCTTATAACCCTGATTATTTTTATCATAATAATCACCCTCTGTTTTCGTAATATCAGTATAGTCTATAAACGCCTGAGCAAATTTCCGTCCCTGAGCATCGTTTACTGGTCTTTGGGTGCTTCCCTTTTTTCGCATACTGTTTCTTTTTTTGGTGTCAGCTATTATGACCAGATAATATTTTTCTGGTATTTTCTTCTGGCTCTCATATCAACTGTCGGATATTTGTTCAGGCGGCGTATAACATTTTCTCAAACCAAACCAGCTTCATAAAAGATGCCCCCTCGTGCAATGTATTCGGCATCCCGTTGTTTGGTTCTTGCTTTTATATTGACACACCCCAGCCTTTGTCCTATATTTTTGAAAAAGTGCTTCTTTACAACTGTACATGTGGCCTTCACAACAATCTGCAATATCAAAATAAACTTCTAACATACCGATAATGCAATTAGCTGATTTTTTTCAAAAGTTAAAAGGATCACAGAGTCTCAGAGCACGAGCGACGCGGGGCGGTTTTTGGATCGGGATCGGCAGCGGATCAGAGCAGGCCTTCAGGCTGCTTCGTAATATGATTTTAACCCGTATCCTGGCTCCGGAAGCGTTCGGCATTATGGCCATTGTATTGGCAGTCAATGCTGCCTTTGAATCATTCACCCAGCTTGGTATCAAAGAAGCGATTGTCCAGAATAAAAAAGGCCATGAACGTGCCTTTTTAAACGGTGCCTGGTGGTTTTCTTCTATTCGTGCTGTTGCATTATATGCATTGGTATTTATCAGTGCCCCGTTTGTTGCCCAGTTTTATGAAAAACCCGAGCTGCATTCCATATTACGATTTTCCTTTTTAACCCTCCTGCTCAACGGAGTAATGAGCTCTGAAGCATATGTCTTGGTGAAAAAATTAAAATTTCAAAAATGGGTTATCATCTTTTACGGCGGCAGTTTGTGCGGCATTGTAAGTGCAGTTGTGCTTGCTTTCTTTTTGCAAAATGTGTGGGCTCTTGTTATCGGTTTTGTTGTTGAAGCTGCTGCACGCTTCATTCTTTCTTATATCCTGTGTCCGTTTCTGCCGGGCTTTACTTTTGAAAAAGACAGTATGCGCTCATTGTTAAAATTTGCTCGCGGCATGCTTGGTCTTCCGATATTAACGTTTATTTTCATGCGTACCGATATCTTTGTCGTCGGTAAATTGTTGCCCATGACAGAACTCGGCCTGTATGCAATGGCACGGGCGGTTGCACGTGTCCCCTGTCAATTTATATCTTCACTTATCGGGCAGATTACCATGCCTGCCTTTTCAGAACGTCAGACCGACAAGGAATGGATAAACAAGTGGATTCTTAACATTACATCCCTGGTATTATACCTGGGGCTGCCGATGCTTTTTTTTGCAGCCTTTTACGGACAAGATATTTTAACCCTGATTTACGGCTCACAGTATGGTACTGTTGCGTTACCGTTTGCAATAATTTTTGCAGCCGAGCTCATACGAGCCAGCGCCGTGGCAATTGTTAATATCTTTCTTGCCAGCGGCCGTCCCGAGCTGCACCGCCGTTTTACTATGGTACGGGCAATTCTGATTCTAGTACTGATTATACCGTTGGTGAAACTATTCGGCCTCACCGGTGCTGCGGTATCAGTGCTGATCGCATTGCTGACAGGATATTTTTTCCAGGTCAGGCGCCTGTCAACACTTACCGGCCTGAAAGCAAAGCAATATGTGCGGACCTATGTATCTCCTGCCTGTGTATCAGCCTGTGTGCTTCTAGTATGGTTTGCAACAAAAGATATTGTTTTATCCACCCCTATTATTAATATTATACCAGGCCTGATCGGGTGTCTGTGTGCTTACGGTATTGCAGCGTTCTTTTTTATAAAAAATAAACAAGGTTCGCCATCATTGTTCACTATGCCTAAACAATAAGGGCCTTGACGTATGCCGGATAAAAATACTTTTACTGTTTATATTCTGGGTGCATCACTGGACACAGGTAACAGAGGTGTGTCAGCACTGGCTGCCTCGCTTGTAAAAATTATTCGCAGCATTAAGCCAAAATCGCATATTTCTTTCTTTATCGGCAATGAATCGCCGAAACCCCAGCAGCTTCAGCTTGCAGGCAGCACACTGCAGGTTAATGTGCTCAACTACAGACTCTCACCCAAGGCTAAGCTTGGTGAACATCTTTTCTGGCTTTTCCTGCTTGCCTGCCTGCAAAGAATCATACCGGTCAGCCGGTTAAAAAGACTTATTATTAATTCAAATCAGCGCCTGCAAGCCCTCTATCATGCTGATCTTATTGGAGACATACGCGGTGGTGACAGCTTTAGTGATATTTATGGGTTAAAAAATCTGCTTCTTGGTTCTTTGCCGGTTTTCATTCCTTTGCTTTTAAACAAAAAAACAATGCTGTTTCCTCAAACATACGGCCCTTATGATACACGTTTAGGCAAATTTATTGCCCGTTTGATTATTAATCACGCTGCTCACATTTTTTCCCGCGACAGACAGAGTGCTGATACTATAAAAATTCTTTTACAAAACCATGCAACTGAAAAATTTGTTACGTTCTGCCCTGATGTGGCTTTTATGCTTGATGCTCTTGCACCGGCATCACCTGTCATACAACCCCCGCTCCACCTCAAAGAACACACGCCCCTAATAGGGTTTAACGTAAATGGTCTCATGTACAATGGCGGTTATACCCGCGATAATATGTTCGGTCTTAAACTTGACTACCGGCTTTTCACCCGCCGCGTTACAGAAACCCTGCTTATGCAAACACCTGCCCATATTTTGTTTGTTCCTCACACCTTTGGACCACCGGGAAATATAAACAGCGATCCCGATGCCTGCCGGGATGTGCTTGACTCTCTACCCGACACCTATAAAGATAGAGTGCATATGGTAACTTCAGAATACAACCAATCTGAAATCAAAGGTATTATCCGCCAATGTGATTTTTTTATCGGATCACGTATGCATGCCTGTATTGCTGCGTTATCACAGGGCATACCCACAATCGGCGTTGCCTACAGCAAAAAATTCAGTGGTGTTTTTGAGTCAATTGATGCAGGCCGCATGGTCGTGGATGCCCGCACGACCACGCTTGAAGAAGCAGTTGATACTATTATATCATCATTTGATAAAAGAGATATGCTGAGCACTTTTACACGTGAACAGGTTGCAAAAGCACAACATACCATACAAACAACGTTTGAAGATATCCTGAGCAGCTCATATGCCCAAGATCCAGTCTCATTATAGACGCTGAGAAACGATATATGCTCAAAAGATCTATTATTCTCATTATCAGTAGTGCTGTTTGGCTGTATGACTATATTCGACTTATGTGCTTTTTCTTATTCGGTAAAGATTTTCCCGCTACATACGTTGTCATTTATTACCATGGTGTACAGCAAAAACATCGCCGTAAATTTGCGCATCAGATGGATGATCTCGTAAAGCTTACACAACCTGTACCATCTGATTATCAGGGGCCCTTCGCACCTGCAGCCCGCTATGCAAGCATTACCTTTGATGATGGATTCACCTGCGTTATCAATAATGCCCTGCCAGAGCTTGTGCAGCGTAGCATACCTGTAACTATTTTCATTCCAACTGATTTTATAGGCCATGAACCGGGCTGGATTAAGGACAAACGCTGCAACCCCTACTGCGATGTGGTTATGTCAGCTCAGCAGTTAAAGGAGCTTGCAAAAAACCCCTTGGCAATAATCGGTTCACATGGTACTTCTCATCAAAACTTCCTGCTGCTTACCCCTGAACAAATACATCACGAACTGTCTCAATCAAAAAAAGCACTCGAAGATATCCTGCACCATGAGATACATCTCTTAAGCTTTCCGCATGGTGCCTTCAATCAAGATATTGCTGACCGTGCAATCAACACAGGGTATAAACGTCTTTTCTCAATCTCCCCTGTGCTGGCATGTTCAGATCGGAATGAATCTGTTACCGGCAGAGTACAGGTTGAGCCGACTGACTGGAATATAGAGTTCAAGTTAAAATTACTGGGCGCCTATCGCTGGCTTCCGACTCTATCTTCCCTCAAACGTTATCTCAGGTTCATAAAATAATACTTTTTAAAAAAGGACTAGAATCTGCATGAGCTCTCCGCTGAAAAAACTTGCATCAGGCTATGAAGCCGAAGTGGACGCTGTTGGAAAAGATGAATGGAGCAGGCATTTACAGAATTTCAATGATGCAAATATCTATCAGACCTGGTCCTATGGATCTGTCAGGTGGGGTGAACAAAATCTTAGCCACATTATCCTTAAAAAAAACGGTGCCGTAGTATCCATGGTCCAGGCCCGTATTGTTACACTTCCTGTTGTTAACAAAGGTATTGCATATATAGCCTGGGGCCCGCTGTGGCAATTAAAGGACACCGGGCCGGATGTTGAAAACATACGTCAAATACTACGGGCCTTACGCAATGAGTACGTAATACGCCGCGGTTATTTTCTTCGCATGCGACCTAACCTGACCGAACCTGAAGGCCGTCCTGTTCTTCAGGTCTTTGAAGAAGAACAATTTTCCTGGCAACGGAGTCACTACCGCACCATCCTGATTGATCTCACTCAATCTGCTGACGATTTACGAAAAAACCTGCACCGCACCTGGCGCCAGAAACTCAAAAGTGCCGATAAAAAAAATATCACGGTCATGGAAGGCGTTGACGATGATCTTTACCAGGCATTACTTATACCCTATAATAAAATGATTGCACGAAAACAATTTGTTCCCGGGCTTGATGCTGAAGAATTTAGAATCATCCAGCAGGATCTGCCTGAATCGCTTAAAATGAAAATTTTTGTTGCCGAATATCAGGGTGAGCCTATCGGTTCACTGCTGGCCTCTTTTATGGGTACTAAAGGCATTTTTATCCTTGGCGGCAATAACGAGCTGGGTCTCAAGCTTGGTGTTTCACACCTGCTGCCCTGGCGCATGATTCTATGGATGAAACAGGCCGGAGCACACTGGTGTGACCTTGGCGGTTACAATCCTGACAAAAATCCGGGAACAGCCCGTTTTAAAGCCGGCATATCAGGGATCGATCTCCGGCATGCCGGTCAGTTCGAAGCATCTGCCGGTTTTATGAACTCACTGCTTGTCAGTGCCGCTGATTTTTTGAAAACAATAACAGACAGGTTTAATATTTCTCTTGATAGGAAACAACCATCACCTTCCGGACATGAAAAAAAAACAAGCAAGACACCATCACAAAATGTCTTTCATACCCTGGAAGAACGTGGATTTATCCAGCAAGTCACTGTCCGGGACGACATCATACGCTTGCTGGCAAGGCCGCTCACCTGTTATATCGGTTTTGACCCTACTGCAAAAAGTCTCCATGTTGGCAGTCTTGTGCCGATTATGGCGCTTGCCCATTTGCAAAATAGCGGTCATAGAATTATTGTTGTTATTGGCGGCTGCACAGCACTTGTGGGAGACCCCAGCGGCAAAATTGAAGCACGCCCGATTATGAGCAGAGACGAGATTAACCGCAATGCGGAATCTATTAAAAAACAGCTCTCACGCTTTATCAAATTTGATAAGCAAAAGGCTATCATGGTGAATAATGCAGATTGGCTGCGTGATCTGAGCTATCTCGACTTTCTGCGAAAAATTGGTAGTCATTTCAGTGTAAACAGTATGCTTGCTGCTGAGTCCTACCGTTCACGACTTGAAAAGGGTCTTAATTTTATAGAGTTCAACTATATGCTTCTCCAGGCCTATGACTTCTGGCACCTGTATAAACATTATAATTGCAGGCTCCAATTAGGAGGCAATGACCAATGGGGCAATATACTTGCGGGCATTGATTTGACACGACGCATGGAGAAGGCTGTTGTTTACGGCATCACCTTTCCCCTATTAACTACTTCATCCGGGCTTAAAATGGGCAAAACCAATACAGGTGCTGTATGGCTTAATCCAACGATGACAACACCTTTTGATTATTATAAGTACTGGATCAACCAGGACGACAGTGACATAGGACGCTTTTTATCACTCTTCACGTTTCTGCCTGCCAAGAAAATAAATGAACTGGTATCAGCTCAGGGATCGGATATAAGAGTGGCAAAAGACGTGCTGGCTTTTGAAGCCACAAAGCTGTGCCACAGTGAAACAGAAGCGGTAAAGGCCCGTGATGCAGCCAGACAGCTTCTTGACAAGTCCCGGGCGGCTGAATCTGATGCTGTTTCGTAGCATACAATTTCTGCGGAAAAACTTATCAGGAGCACTCCAGCCTTTATTTTGTTCAGAAATCAGGCCTGTGTGACAAACGCAACCAAGTCCTGCGTCTTATCTCACAATGGAACCGTCTATTTTCATCACTGCGGGATTATTTTTTGATTAATTGAACTACCACCAGCTAAAAGCTGGTGGATTGGTTCCCGACTAACGTCGGCTAAAGGAAAAACACAATACCTCTGAAATTCTCACGAGGGGTATATTTTTTCATAGCACCTTCGGTGCTTATACTCAAGTCTTCGCCTACAGGCGAGGGTTTTTCTCCCCGAGTGCGACAATAATCATTTCTGCTCATATGAAAAATGATACAATCCTGCTTTTGCATGAAAAAAATATTTTAAAGTTTCAGTACAGTAAATCGAATAAATTACTGTATAACATTTTTAAATCATTATATATTTTTGAACATACATGCATTTACTCTTCCTTATGAATAATAATCTTGGTTGTTTTTCTGATCTATTTTAATAATACTCACTGATAGTACAAATCTTGACTGCTTTAATATGATGAATGTTTCAATAATCATTGTTAACTGGAATACAAAAGCTTTATTATTACAGTGCCTTGAGTCGCTTAGCACCCGCTCAGGCCAGTACACTATTGAAATAATTGTTGTTGACAATGCTTCCAGCGACGGATCTGTTGAAGCTGTTAAAAACAGCTTTCCACAGGTAACGGTTATACGGAACGAGGCAAATTTTGGTTTTGCAAAAGCCACCAACATCGGCTTGCAGTCAAGCAGCGGTAGATATGCCTGTCTGGTGAATTCAGACGTTGTAATCAGAGATGACTGTATCGATCGCCTGTGCGAGTATATGGATCAGCACCCGTCGATCGGTATTTCAGGTCCCCGGCTGCTCAACAGCGACCTTTCAATGCAGCCCTCATGTAAATATTTCCCATCTTTGTGGAACAACCTGTGCGTTACCCTTGGTCTCTACAAATTGTTTCCCCAATCAGCTTTTTTCAGCAGCGAGCATATGTGGTTTTTTGCCCATAATGAAATCAAATACGTTGATGTGCTTGTTGGCGCATTCCTAATGGTAAGAAGAAAGGCCATTGATCAGGTTGGTCTGCTGGATGAGCGTTTTTTTATTTATGGGGAAGAAACAGACTGGTGCAGGCGCTTTTGGAACGCCGGCTGGAAAATTGTTTTTAACCCACAGGGTGAAGCAATCCACTTTGGCGCCGGTAGTTCTTCTGCAGACCCGGGCAGGTTCTCCCGGGAACTGTACCGTTCAAAACGCATCTACTGGAAAAAGAATCACAGCTTTTTAACACAAACAGTGTTCATGCTCATCTCTTTGCTAAACCAGGGTATGCGTTTGCTTCGTGGTATCCTTATATACACAGGTACCGGTTTTAAAAACAAAGAGCTCCTGCAGCAGATTAAAACAAATGCAAGTGTTCTCAAGCTTATTTTGATCGGCGTACCCAAATAGCTGCAGCTTTTTTAAAATGTTATATGGTACTTTATTTGATTGTGTTGCATTTGATATAACATATAAACTGAGGAGACAGTGCCTATGGGAAATCCCACCTGCTTTACCAGGGCTCGTAAACATTACAGGGAACATGGACTGATCGGTACTATTAAGCGCTCAATTGAATTTATGAGCCGCAATTTTATACCCCGTCAGACTGTAATATTTTATGTGGAATTATCGCACATTGAGGCTTCATCCTATCCCCCCCCGGATAATTTCACAATAGAGCGGTTTACCTCTGCCGAACAAATCAGTAATGATGATATTGAAGCTCTTTGTACCCATAGAGATAGAAGTCTCATGCTGAAGCAAATAGCAGAACGCCTGGCGCAGGGCGTGATCCTTTTTCTGCCGAAGTTTTGTGGAGAAGTTGTTGGTTTCTCCTGGTGTGTGCGGGGAACTACTCTTATACCTTATTTCTTTCCTTTTACGCAAAATGATGCCCGTATTTTTGATACAGAAATTTTTGCTGAATTTCGCGGCCACGCCTTTGCTCCTGTCTTATTGCAATATATGTTCCTTACAATGCGCAATGAAGGAGTTGTGCGTATTTTTACCGAAATTTATGCCTGGAACTGCCCCTGTCTGCGTGCCGTTCAAAAAGGTGACTTTAAAGAATATGCCCGTGCAAAACTTTTAAAACTTTTCGGCAAAACAATAGTGCTCTGGGACAAAGGACGATGACAATATTTAATTTGTCATTAATTATATTAAAATACATGGGTTGCAGCGATTATGAGCGATTCACTGCCTAAACAAAAATTGCCTAATCTTATCATTGCCGGGGTTGTTAAAGGTGGTACTACATCTGTTTTTACCTATCTTTCCCGTCATCCTGATATTTGTGCTTCAAAGATAAAAGAAACCAATTACTTTATGCCTATCCGATACGCTGACCATTTAGCGCCCCTGGAAACATATCTGAAACATTTCAGCCACTGTTCCCTGAGCAGTAAATATATTCTGGAATCATCACCCCGCTATATTTACGGCGGCCGCAACGTCCCCCGGGCAATGTCCGGACAGCTTGAAAAACCGAAAATCATGTTTTTATTGCGTGACCCGACCCAAAGGCTTTTTTCATATTACAACCATATGAAAAATGATGCCGTGGTACCGGACAATGTCTCTTTTACCGAATATGCGGAGCGTGCATTAAGCGATTTTGAAACGGTTAAACAGAAAATGAATGTTAAGGATATTGATGTTTTTGAAGAAAACGTTTATGTGCGTGGGCTTGTACAGGGCTTATACATAAATCATCTGCAGCATTGGTACAATTCATTTGGTGATATAATTAAAATATACTTTTTCGAGTTCTTAAGGTCAGACCCTCGTATCTTGATGACTGATATCTGCTCGTGGCTTGAAATTGATGCATCCATATATCACTCTGCAGACTTCAGCATTGAAAATAAAAGCGTCTCTTTTAGAAATAAAAGACTCCATTCCTGGGCTTCGCGCATAAATATGAAGTTTGAACCTTTCTTCAGAACCTATCATCCGCTAAAAAAAATGATTAGAAATATATATTTTCTTTTAAATACTTCAGCCCGTAAGAAGGAGGAGTTTCCCGACTGGTTACGCAACAAGCTTGACCTCTTGTATGAGCCTTACAACAGCCAGCTCTATAGCCTGCTTTCTTCCAAAGGGTATAACCATTTTCCTGACTGGCTGAGTAAACATAAGTCCCAAGACAGCCTCACAGTTTAATTGAACTACCACCAGCTACAAGCTGGTGGATTGGTTCCCGACTAAAGTCGGCTAAAGGAAAAACAACATACCTCTGAAATTCTCACGAGGGGTATATTTTTTCATAGCACCTTCGGTGCTTACTCAAGTCTTCGCCTACAGGCGA
>JANQFE010000049.1 GCA_028278025.1 Thermodesulfobacteriota bacterium
GTTATCAGGCGGAGCGAAGCGCAGCCTGATGGCAAGGCTGTGGACCTGGAACCGGGCACCGCGGCGTTACCAGGGCGAGCGTAGCGAGCCCTGGTAACATATTAGTATAAGGCAATTTTGCCTGATATCCTGATATTGGGAGGGAAAACAGGCAAATCTACTTGATTATGATAAATAATATAGTATAATAATTTTATAATAAATGCAAGCAAAAGCTAAAATACAAGGTGATTTATGTCAAGCCATTTATTGGACGAAATGCGGAGTGTGATGAGACGGCGGCATTACTCGATTCGTACAGAACGGACCTACGTTGACTGGGTCAAGCGTTTTGTGCGGCATTTCAACATGAAGTCCCGAGACGATCTGAATGATGGTGAAAAAAACGTAGAGGAATATCTGACATTTCTGGCCCGCGATCAGCATGTGGCCCCATCAACGCAGAACCAGGCCCTGAATGCGCTCGTATTCCTGTACAAGCATGTGCTAAATAAACCTCTGGCCATGACCATTAATGCTGAGCGGGCTGCTAGGAAGGTGAAAATTCCGGTTGTTTTGACGCAGCATGAAACTAAACGGATAATTGGAGCCATGACCGGGATACATCAGATTATTGTAAAACTCCTGTATGGTTCCGGGCTGCGTATTATCGAATGCCTGCGTCTGAGGGTCCATGACATCGATTTTGATATGAAGTCCCTGACGGTTCGCAGCGGCAAAGGGGACAAGGACCGGATAACCACATTGCCACCCAGTCTGCAGGCAGCACTCGAGGAGCATTTGGAACATGTCAAAATTGTGCACGAAGGGGATATTGCCAACGGATACGGGGCGGTATTCCTGCCACACGCCCTGGAAAGAAAATACCCGAACGCCGCACGGCAGTGGCAATGGCAGTATGTCTTTCCTGCTCACAGCCTGTCAACCGATCCGCGAACAGGCATTACCCGCCGCCACCACCTTGACCCCAGCCCCGTCAACAAGGCCATTGCAAGGGCGGTGAAAGTTGCCGGTGTCCAGAAACGGGTTACGGCGCACACATTTCGCCATTCATTTGCCACAGATCTGCTCAGGCGGGGTACGGACATCCGCACGATCCAGAGCCTGCTGGGTCACAAAGACATACAGACAACGATGGTCTACACCCATGTTTTGCAGCAGGGCGGGGAAGGCGTCGTCAGCCCGCTCGAAGACCTGTAATCATGGTCGGAAAACATTTGGGGTGACGTTGACAAATTACACTTTTTATTTCAATCTCGTTCTATCATACGTGCAACGGCTGATGTTGCTACACCGGGCATATGATGCAAACGGCAAAGAAAAATAAAATTATATAAAAAAATTCTTTATTTATATAAAATTTTAACTTACGACATTTAACATCAGTTTTTAAACTATTACATGGAGAAAACATGATGGACACCCCTGTTCAACTAAAAATCAATCCGGATAAAATAATCGAGGCTGTAAAAAAGATGAAAAAAAAGGACCGGGAGGCCTTTATCGAGGACCTGCTTGCAGCAACCGCCCCGGAATATCTGCAAAGCATCCGGGAGTCCCGTGCCGACTATAAGGCTGGTCGTACAAAAAAACATGACGAGGTGTTCGGGAAATGAAATACCGCCTGGTTTACACACATCGGGCGGTAAAAGATATTAAGCGGCTAGATCCGGCAGTAAAAAAACGAATCGGCAAAACTTTGCTGAGATATCAATATGATCATTTACAGACGGTAATCGGCGTGGTGACATATCGAATACTGAAAAGACTGCCTAAGGAACTGAAGGGACAGCTGCCGGATATTCCAGCGAGCACATAGCCGCAGGTGGTCGAACCGCATCAGCCTTGGCAGCCGCAACCGTAAGACTACCCTTTTTTAAAAAATGCCCTAGCCCGCATTATTCATCAGCATGTAGTGAACGCATTATCCCCTTGTTTTTACTACAAAGAACCCTTCCGGCACACCTGCAGCCTGCCGCTAATAGTCATGAATAATGCGGGCTAGACGGTTGCTTGCAGTCTTTCTTTAAGCGCCCGGTAGTCGGTTTTACCTGTTCCCAACAGCGGGATTTCATCAAGAAGGATGATGCGCCGGATATTATGCAGGGCTGACAGCCCCCCATCCCGGATATAGTGGTTGACCGTCTGGCGATCAACCTCCACTGTTGTAAACATAACCAGCTCGGGGTTGATCTCATCAGGTGTTGCTTCAATTGCAAAGCAGGGCTCGCCTTTGGTCCCGGCCGGAAAATGCTGTTCGAGAACTGCTTCAATCGCCGGCAAAGAAATCATTTCCCCGCCCAGTTTAACAAAGCGCTTACGCCTGCCGACAAAGCTGAGCACTCCGGCTGCGTCTTCAATAACAAGATCACCGGTCTGATACCATTGTTTTCCTTGAAGCTCTACAAAAGGCGCAGGGCCCTCATAGCGGTAATAGCCTTCAAAAACAGCCGGGCCGCGCACAAGCAATATCCCCCGCTGCCCCCTCTGAACAGGCCCACAGGTATCCGGGTCTACAATGATATACTCAAAAGATGGCAATACTCTGCCGATCGTACCCGGCTTGGGGTCGTTTGCATCACCCAGAGTAACTGCAGGAGAACATTCCGTTGTACCGTAGCCTTCAATAACATTCAATTGAGGGCACTGCCGGGCAAAAGCATTATAAACTGTCTCCGGGCATTTTTCCGCACCCGTAACCGCAAGCCGAAGACTGTCAAGCTGTCCTTCTGGGGCTACCCGCACAATATTGTTCAAAAATGTCGGCGTGCCCAGTATAATGGTTGCCCGGTAGGCCTCAACCGTCTGGGCAATCAAAGCTGCTTCCGTAGGGTTGGCATGGTATACTGTTGGTATCCCCAGGCAAAGGGGAAAAACCACGGTACCGGTGAGTCCCAAAGAGTGAAAGGGCGGCAGAATACCTGCAAGACGGTCCCGGTTGACGGTTGTAATACTCAGGCATATATCCGTAACATTACTGAAGATATTATCGTGCGTGAGGGGCACAATTTTAGGCAGGCTCTCCGAGCCGCTGGTAAAAAGCATAGCCGCATAATGGGCTGTTGAGACAGCCTCCAGGTTATGCCGGTTCAGCCGTGATGCGAGCCAAGCCGCAATCTTTCTCCCCCCTGAAATGCGTCCGGCCAGGTCATCCACATACAAAAATGTATCCTGAATAGAAGCAAAATCGATTCCCCGGGCTGACAACCTGCGCACAACCTGGGACGACGTGAGTATAGTGCTGACTTCTGAGAGTGCGAGGGTATGCTGCAGATTGCGCGGGCCGATAGTCCAGTTAATCATTACCGGGGTCTTACCGGCAAACAACGCTGCCCAGTAAAGTGTCGTACATGCTACTGTCGCCGGAAGCATAATGCCCACATGGGGTTCTTTGATCTTTTCGATTTCCGGTTTCAGCACCAGAATTGCCGTTAGAAGGTCACGATATGTCTTTTCACCGGAGATCTGGTCCGCCACAATAGTCTTACCCGGACTGGACCGTGCCTGACACAAGAAGGCCCTGGTAAGACTCCGGGTGCCGGATGAAAAAATACGCGGGCTGCCCGGAATTGTTTTGAACCAGCCTTTTCCAACTGCCTGCAAACCTTCGGGTTCCAGTGAAACCGCCTGGCCGCATGCTGCCAGGAGCACATCTGCCACTGTTCGCAGAGAATCGGCATACGTCTGCTGGAAACCGAACTCCTGCTCAAGCCACAAAGATAAATCAACCAGTAAAATGCTGTCCATACCCAGATCATGTCCCAGGCGGTCAGTCTCTTTCACATTAGAGCATCCGGAAACCTCCTGCAGGTACTCCAATACCAGCTTTTTAGTTGCTGCAGGAACAGCACCGGGATCACCTTCCAGTTGCAGCCGGACAGGCTCCCGAACAGTTCGGGTGCCGCCCTTTTCCCACCACAGGTACGGTACATAGGTGTTGGGAGGAGCAGAGGAATTATAGAATTTCTCCAGATACCGGTTGATACTCAAACGCTCGGCACACCGGGGAAACTCGTCTGTTTCCACAAACTCCAGGCTGATATGGCGGCGCGGAACAAAAAAAATGCCGTTTGCCAAAACAGCAAAAAATGCTTTTTTTAGAACATCTCCAACAACAGGAGGATTTGCCCGTGCTCTGCTGAAACCACTGCCCCACAGGCCTGTAATACGCACCAGTACCACACGAACATCCGGGAGCGCCCTCAAAATAGTATCTACGGCACTGGTGCCGCCTATTTCCTCAAAACGCTGCCGATAGGTTCGTCCGGCAGGATACAGCAGGATGTTCTCGCCGGTTTTGAGCCCTTGAATTATGGTTTCGATTGCCTTCTCAACAACACCCCTGCCCTGTTTACCTGTTCTTGCCATATCAGGAATAGCCAGCACCCGGATGCGTTCGGCAAGCCGGCGGATAACCGGTCGGTCAACCTGGTCCTGATAACCCAGGGGACGCACTCGAAAATCCTTAAAAAGGGCTGCGGTTACAATAATGGGATCAATGAGTGCAGGATGATTGGGCAAAAAAAGAATACCGGCTGTGCCTCGGGCTTTTATATCTTTAAGCCCTGTAATTGTAGTAGAGTATCGCAACCACAACAGAGTCTTGACAAGTACGTATATTATAGTATCAAGCATACAGGATATCCATTGCTTCATATGTCATGATCCTGTCTGTCGGTTTAAGGTAAAAATATATTCAAGTATTACCATAGAATGACAGAAGAATCACCCGCAAAAGTTTTTTATATTGACAGTAAGGTGCTTAAACAGTAGTATTGCTTACTGTCAGCAGTGCTGGCCGTCCGCACCATGATATCCAGATATATGTTGAACATGTTTCTGGTATAACAAACCAATCACTGTGTATAAGCGGTGCCCTGCAGGATAAAAAATCACTCATGTGCAAATGTGTTCACCGCCCGCTATTGATAAGCATCCCGGAAGAATTACCAGCGGTCTGAGCAGTATTTTTTTTAGAGTTGTTACGAGAACGCAATGAAAATGTTACTACAAGCAGCTATAATTTTATTAGCAACCTATGCGGCCCTTGTCGTCATTGTTTACTTTCGGCAGGACGGCATGGTCTATTTCCCGGACAAAGACATATGGCAGACGCCCCGGGATGTCAACCTTAACTATGAAGAAATCACCTGCAGAACAAAAGACAGCCTCACTATCTCCGGCTGGTATATAGAAGCAGCGGCAGAAAAGGGGGTGGTGCTTTTCTGCCATGGCAATGGCGGCAACATTTCACACCGGCTGGATTCACTGAAAATCTTTAACAGCCTCGATCTGAGTGTGCTGATTTTTGACTATAGAGGCTATGGTAAGAGCCAGGGCAAACCAAGCGAACAGGGCACGTACCTCGATGCTGAAGCTGCATGGGAATACCTTGTCAACCATAAACGGAAATCCCCAAATCACATTATACTGTTTGGCCGGTCACTGGGAGGTGCCGTAGCTGCCGAGATCGCATCCAGGCAGAAACCGGCTGCGTTAATTATTGAATCAAGCTTCACATCTGTTTACGATTTTGGTAAAAAAATCTATCCGTGGTTGCCGATAAAACTGCTTTCAAAATACAGCTATGCAACAATAGATAAAATAAATAACATTATGTGCCCTAAACTTATAGTTCACAGTCCCGAAGATGATATTGTACCCTATGAGTACGGCAAGAGATTGTTTGAAAGAGCTTCACCGCCAAAACAGTTTCTGGAAATTCGGGGCGGCCACAATGATGGATTTATTCTTTCCGGCACTGTGTATACTCAAGGGCTTAAAACCTTCATACAAACATATTTAAAATCATAAGTTGCAAACAAAATACGTAGGCAAAGTTGAACGGGGATTATGGCTGCAGAGAAAAACATTCAAGAATATTTCAAATATGTTACCCACAGAATGAAGGACAATGATTACCGCCTTGAGAAGAAGGTGTGTAATTTTGTCTCCAAAAGGCTTTTTGCCGGCATCGATACCTACGGACTTGATAAAATAGCATCTCAAAGACGACAGGAGGAACGTGCCGGTAAAAAAACCATAAACATATATGTCGGCAGGCATTTGAGTGAATTTGACTGGCAGGAGATTCAACGGGTGCTGGCCCACCAGAATATGATGACCAGTGTGCAGGCAGGGGATAATCTCTTTATCGGCCCCCTTGATCCGCTGCTGCGGCATCTTGGCGGCTTTAAGGTGTTTCGGGAAGAGGCCACGATATTTTCTGAGAACTGGATTGCTGATACTATCTACCGCTGGATTGACCGACTCTGGAAAAGCAAAGCATGCGGCAAGGCCTTGTCGGCTCTGCATTTTCCCCGAAGAAAACCCGTAAAGATAGATAAGACCCTTGCCAAAGATATCTATCTGGCCTACATGAATCAACTCATAAATGTTGAGGGCCGGGACATATTGGTATTTCCCGAATATATAAAGAATTCAGACAAAAAAGTAAAATACGGCCGGAGTTATTCCGGCGAATTGCTGGAGTTCACGCCCCTGTTGTTTAAACTCTTAAGAGATATTAATAAAAATTCGGAAAGACAAATCCAGCTTGTCCCGGTCAATGTTTCCTATGAACGCGTTGTTGAAGATCAGTCTTTCCGCACATTGGAAAAGATGAAAACCAAACGTTTCAGAAAGAATCTTACGTATGTATGGGACTATTTCTTTAATTATACTCACTGGTTGGTACAAAAGAAAAAAGGCCGGGCTGTTATAAAGTTTGGTGAACCTGTCCAGCTTAGAAAGAAATTTGATTTTAAGATAAGGCTTCATGATGATTTAAGAAAACGGGTCGGCGTGCTGCAGACTATTTTCCCCAGCCAGATACTGGCATACTCTTTTCATAATGATACTGAAGTTGCAGAATCGGACCTTATCGAGCGTGTTGCAAAAACACTGCATGAGCTTCAGGAAGCTAACGCTGACCTTCGATATGTTGAGGGTCTTCCGGTAATCGAAATAATCACTACAGCCTACGAACAGTTCAATCAGAACCGGACGAGACGTATCCTGGTAAAAGATGCAAAGGAAAAAGTTTATATTATCAAAAATCAGGCCGTCCTGTCACAATATAAAAACCATATAGTGCACCTTTTTCAGAAATGGTATGATAAAGAGCAGCTTATAAAAACAATCAAATATCTTACCCACAAGGATGAAAAAACCTATTATTAGTACATGTATGCCCCACGTACAAGACCTGGCGGCAATACAGCTGAATAAAGGAGGTGATGCGGACCCGGCACGTTTCGATACGTATACATAAACAATAATAGTGTTCACTTATAGGAGAGAAAGGAGAGTTGATATATGAAACGTTCTAATCTGATTATGTGTTCCGCCCTGCTGTGTTCAGCCCTGCTGTGTTCAGCAGCACTGGCCGGCAGCCTTCCCGCTCACAGCCGGCTCCAGGCAGCCCTGAAAGCGGTGGTTACCGAACAAAACGGCGGGTTCGGGTTTAATATGTGGGCAACCATTGTTGACAGAGACGGTGTAGTGCAAGCAGTAGTCTTCTCTGGGAAGGACCGGGGTGAGCAATGGCCCGGCAGCCGTGCTATTTCAGCACAGAAAGCAAACACCGCCAATGCCTTCAGCCTGCCTGGTTTTGCACTGTCGACTGCAAATCTGTATTCAGCGGTTCAGCCCGGTGGCAGCCTGTTCGGTTTACAGTTCAGCAACCCTGTTGCAACCGAAACAGCTTATCAGGGTTCCTCCGAAGCTATAGGAACTGCAAAAGATCCCCTGGTCGGTCATAAAATAGGGGGTGTTAATGTTTTTGGCGGCGGATTGCCGCTCTATGACAGCACGGGTAAGCTCGTCGGCGGTATTGGCGTAAGCGGTGATAGTTCATGTGCAGACCACAACATTGCCTGGAAACTGCGCCATAAACTTAATCTTGATAATGTCCCTGCCGGTGTAAGCCCCACAAATGATGATAATATTGTCTATGATATTATGGCAAAAGGCAGTGCCGGCGGCTGGGGACATCCGGCCTGTGGCGGCAAGGAAGTACAGATTGCTCAGGAACTGCCTAAAACAAACCCCATTGGTGCCCAGCAATAAAAAACGTTTACCGAGGAGGGGGGCCTGCTCTAAAGGCTCCCCCTATTCCTTTACTCCTTCCACAAAAGACTGTACACCCTCTTTTGTATTTTTATAGGCCTCTTTGCTGCCGTTTTTGACCTTATCTTTTATCTCCCCGTCCTCGTTTTCTTCTGGGGCCTTGTCTTTTGTGGAATCATATTCTTGTTTTATTTCATCCGTGGTGTCATCATAGGCCTTACGTACCTTCTTGCCGGTTTCTTTAAAATCCCAAGCAAATGCAGAAGAAAAAATCAGCAAAAGACCCGCACATATGCTGCCCATGTTGAAAAAATATTTTTTCATATAAATCTCCTCCCTGTATGCATACCTCTTTACATAAGTAGTTATCCCTGCCCAGAGGGCACAATCAACTAACCGCAGACGGATGCAGACCTTTGCCTCCCGCGACACTGCGGAAGGCAAACTTCTATGCATGCTATCTTTGTTAATATGGCCCTTCTATTACTCCTCAACCACTAAGAGCTACAATCTGCCTACTGCAAAAAATAGCACATATCTCCAGTAATTGCTACAGGCGATCAAGAGCTCTAACAACAGCAAACGCGACCGGAAAAAACGGGGACCGCAAACGGTAAAGACTGTTATAATGCTTTTAATCTACCGCAAATTATCGGTTTTTTTGTTTTGGTAAATCTGCTATTATACCTCCACTGTTTGCACCCCATGAATATAATCTAAATACGTATCAAAACAGAGGCGAAGTGCTCGTATGCTGATAGGTGTTTTAAAGGAAATAAAGGATAATGAGTACAGGGTTGCAATTACACCGGCGGGGGTCACGGCATTTATCAAGGCACATCACCGCGTCGTAATCGAGGACAACGCCGGTATCGGCAGCGGTTTCACAAACGAACAGTACCAAAAGGCCGGGGCCGAAATAATTGAGGACCGACAAAAATTGTGCAGCAGAGCAGAGCTTGTCCTCAAAATAAAAGAACCCCTGCCTGACGAATACAGCCTTTTTAAACCCGGTCAAATGCTTTTCACCTTTTTCCATTTTGCTTCAAACCGGGATCTCACCGAGGCCATGCTGCGCACGCAGGTAACCTGTATTGCCTATGAAACCGTGCAAACAGCCGACGGCAAACTGCCCCTGCTGGCACCCATGAGTGAAGTAGCCGGCAAAATGGCACCGCTCATTGCCGCTAATTACCTTGCCAAACCGCTGGGTGGCAAAGGAGTCCTGGCAAGTTCTGTTGCGCATGTAGCACCTGCCGGATTTCTGATCCTGGGTGGAGGCAATGCCGGTCAGGCCGCCGCCAGAATCGCGCTCGGCATCGGAGCAGATATTACTCTCATAGAGAAATGTCAAAACCATATAAATATACTGCAAAAAGAGTTCCCCGGTATCTCATGTTTGCCCTCCACTCCGGAGAACATTGCACGGGCACTCCCAAAAGCAGATGCTGTTATTGGAACAGTCCACATCCCCGGAACACGGGCGCCCAGGCTTGTCAGCAGAGATATGCTTACAACAATGGAGCAGGGATCGGTTATTGTTGATATCGCCATAGATCAGGGGGGATGCTTTGAAACGAGCAAGCCGACAACCCACTCGGAACCGGTATATCGGGAAGAAGGTATAATGCATTACTGCGTAGCCAATATGCCCGGCATTTTCCCCCGAACATCAACCCTGGCACTTGTCAATGCTGCCTTACCCTATGCCTTAGAGCTTGCCGACAAAGGCAGAAATGCGTTTAACAACCCTGAGCTTCTGAAAGGATTAAACCTGTACAAGGGACATGTCACCAACAGGGGAGTTGCTGAAGCATGCAACCTGCCGTGTGCTGACCCGCAGAGTGTGCTGGGAGAATAAAATTCATGGAGGTTTTATAGCACAACATGGATACCATTGATAAAACCCTACAGGCCCTCAGCAGCTTTGTATGGGGTCCGTACATGCTCATGCTGCTTGTAGGAACCGGCTTTATACTTACCGTTATTCTCAAGTTCATAAATATTAAAAAACTCTTTTTTGCCGTAAAACTTGTTTTCAAAAAAGGGAACTCTCAGCAGGCTGAAGGAGATATCAGTCCATTCCAGGCTCTCACAACCGCCCTCTCGGCTACTATCGGAACCGGCAATATTGCCGGGGTCGCTACCGCCATCACGCTTGGCGGTCCCGGTGCAGTTTTCTGGATGTGGGTATGTGCTTTTTTCGGCATGGCCACAAAATACTGCGAAGCAGTCCTTGCAGTCAAATACCGCCGGCACCTGGAAGACGGCACCATTTCAGGCGGACCTATGCAATATCTTACCCAGGGGCTCGGTTTGCGATGGCTGGGCATGGTCTTTGCCGTGTGCGGCGCTATGGCAGCTATGGGAATCGGCAACATGGTACAATCAAATTCGGTTTCACTTGCCCTTAAGGGGGCCTTCGGCGTTCCCAAATTAATAACCGGTATCATGCTTTGCCTGTTAACTGCGCTGGTCATTATCGGAGGTATTAAAAGAATAGGCAAAGTAACTGAAAAGGTCATACCGCTCATGGCAATTTTTTATCTCGGGTTCGGACTGCTTATTATCCTTTTGAATCTTTCCCGTATTCCTTATGTGCTGCAGACTATTGTCACGTATGCATTTACACCCTGCGCAGCCGGAGGCGGCTTTGCCGGGGCGGCTGTTGCCCAGGCCCTGCGGTACGGATTTGCCCGGGGTATATTTTCAAATGAAGCCGGACTTGGCAGTGCCCCCATCGCCCATGCGGCCGCAAAAACAAACAGCCCTGTGCAGCAGGGGCTCATTGCAATGACCGGCGTATTTATTGACACGATCATCATCTGTTCCATGACGGCCTTTATCATTCTGCTTTCTCCTGATGTATGGCAAAGCGGTTTGACAAGCTCCTCCCTGACAACGCATGCCTTTGAGACTTTTCTGCCGGGTATCGGGAAATATATTGTCGCAATAGGGCTTTGCTTTTTTGCCTATTCTACCCTCATCGGCTGGTCATATTACGGCGAGGAATGCATCGAGTTTATTTTCGGCATCAAGGCCCGGACCCCGTATCGATGGGTATTTTGCGCACTCATTATTGTAGGTTCTTATGTAAAAGTTACTCTGGTATGGAATTTCTCTGATGCCATGAACGGAGCAATGGCCATTCCGAACCTGGTGGGACTGCTGGGCTTGAGTTATGTAGTCTACCGCGAAACCAATCAGTACTTCCAAGAGCGGGGCTGAACTTATTTAAGCTTAGCAGAGTATGTCCTCTCTTTTTAGATACCTGATCATCCCTGTAAAATCATAATCAAGAGTAAATTTTGCAATATTTTTAGCCTATTTGTTGAAAAAATTATTTATTTATATAAAAAATATGCTATAATCATTAATATATATTTAGCACAATAAAGTTTCATTTTTTCGGGTAGCCATTCGATACGTGATTTATCTATATGCAGGATATTGCTGGTTTTGCATTGTGCTGCTGATTCTCACCTGCCCTGATCAAGCCGTTGGGATGTCAAGTCAATAAACCATAAAAGCCATTGTGATGAATTATATGATGCTTTTTGGTATTACAAAACGCACGGCCTGGGCAGTCCTGGCAGCACTGCTGGCCTACCTTATCAGTTACACAGTTATATTTCATTATACCGGCCGGGGAATGAGTATTGCCGCTGTCATTCCCGTAGCAACGGTAGGGTGGTTTTTCGGCATGATCCCGGGACTCTGTGCCGGCATCCTCAGCCTTCCTCTTAATATAGGTATGTATACTTTATACGGGATGGACTGGTTGGAAAAACTATTCGTGCATGGTGCCGGAATTCAGGGAACTGTTAGTCTCATCATTGTAGGAACAATAGTCGGCCGTATAAGTGATGTGAGGACTCAACTAAACAAACACCGTGAACAGCTCAATGGGTTGGTAAAAAAGCGCACGGCCGCATTAACCCTGGCCAACGAACAGCTGAAGGCCCGTGAGCAGGAACTGCGTGCCATTAACCAGCAGCTTATGGCAAGCGAGCAGCAGCTACGGGCCGGCAACCAACAGCTCATCACAAGTGAAAGTGAGCTCAGGAACTCAAAAGAATTCCTGGAAAAAGTTTTTGAAGCCACGGCAGATGGTATCATGGTCACTGACAGCCGGGGCCGTATCCTGAAGATTAACAGGGCCCTGGCTCAAATGTTGCGATGTGAGGCCCATGAACTACAAGGTAAATACACTGCTGAACTGACACCTGAAAACGACGTACTCATAAAAAAACGTCAAGAAGTCTTCGAAGAATTATTTGAAAAAGGGTATATTGAACACTGGGAAACCGAGTGGTACCGCAAAGACGGCACGCTGTGTCCTGTTGAAATCAATATTACGTTGCAAAAAGATCCTGAAGGGAATGTTACCAGTGCAGTCGGTGCAATACGCGACAGTAGCGAACGCAAGCAGGCTGAAAAGGAACTTATCAGGCTGGGCTCTGCTGTGGGGCAGGCCAGTGAGCTTATAAAAATTCTCGACGCTGATGGAACAATTCAGTATATCAATCCGGCAGCAGAAAAAACCATGGGTTATAGTCAGGAAGAGTTGCTGGGCCGCAAAGTGTTTCCACCGCAGCAGGACTCACCCGATAAGTTGCTTAATCTTGAAATATGGCAGACGATCAAGCAAGGCAAATTGTGGTCCGGTCACCAGCGCAATGTAAAAAAAGATGGGACCATTATTGAACTGGAATCGACTGTATCGCCCATACGGGATGCAGAAGGAAAAATTATTAATTACCTGGCTGTTTCTCGCGATGTCACCAACGAATTGAAACTTGAGCGGCAACTCAGGCAAACACAGAAAATGGAAGCAATCGGAACACTGGCGGGCGGCATCGCCCATGATTTCAACAATATACTTGCAGCCATTCTGGGCTACGCTGAAATGGTATATTACGGTAAAAGCACAGGTGCAAGCGACATTCATAACTATTTAAAAAAAATCCTCGATGCCGGCAACAGAGCCAAAGATCTGGTAAACCAGATATTAACCTTTAGTCGTCAGCGCGAGCAGGAACACAAACCGGTTAAGACAAGTCCCCTTATAAAGGAAGCTTTAAAACTGTTGCGTTCGACACTGCCGGCAAATATTGGCATCACACAAAGCATAAATACCTCAGCGGATACAATTTTTGCCGACCCGACGCAAATTCATCAGATTATCATGAACCTTTGTACAAATGCTGCTTATGCAATGCGTCCGGGTGGAGGCACACTGGCGGTTAGCCTTGAGGATGTATATATCGATGCCGATTCTGAAAACCAGGTGCCTGATGTATCTGCCGGTGAGTACCTTGTGCTCAGTGTAAGTGATACAGGATCGGGAATGGAGCCTGCTGTGATAGAGCGTATTTTTGATCCGTTCTTTACAACTAAAGAAGCCGGGGAAGGCACCGGAATGGGTTTATCTGTGGTACATGGAATTGTCAAAACCCATGGCGGTGTAATAACTGTTGAAAGCAGCCCGGAAAAGGGCAGCACTTTTAAGGTACTGCTGCCGAAAATTGAGGATCAAGTTTCAGCCGAACCGGTTGCAACCACGCATGTGCCGAGGGGCAACGAGCGTATACTCTTCGTTGATGATGAAGAAGCTTTAATGGAAATCACTAAGATCATGCTGACGGCACTTGGATATGACGTTATTGCCAGAACAAGCAGCATAGAAGCCCTTGAAGCGTTTCGTGCCGGACCTGACAAGTTTGATTTAGTTATCACCGATCAGGCCATGCCTAATTTGACCGGTATAGAGCTGTCAAAAGAACTGATACAGCTCAGGCCGGACATCCCTATAATACTCTGCACCGGATTCAGTGAAACGGTTTCTCCTGAGAAGGCCCAGACTTTGGGAATACGTGAATTAATCCTAAAACCGATCAGTAGAGACCAGTTGGCAATAACAGTCAGAAAGGTGCTGACTAAAGAATAGTTCTGTAAGAATATCGATTCCGGGCCATACTGTAATTACATAACCTGTTGTTCTGATCCGGGCCAAGAATATCCCCGGCATAGAATTTCAAGCTCCTTGCTGTTACAACATCCCATACCCTGTGCGGCTGCCAGCCGTATATGCCCGATATCCCCGGGATCACGATTAAGTATCCGCGCACCAACCGCATCAACAGCAACAGGGTTAAAGCCGGCAATTATAAGATCAAGCCGGGACGAAGGGCTGCCCACCCACAAACCATACTTAAATCCTCCATGCACTACCGCAACCGTTGCATCCACAATGGAGATATGTGCTCCGATAACGCTGTTTATGTCAACAATATTTTTCTCCAGCCCCGTATGATACATTGCCTTTGCGCGTTGATATACTGCTCCATACATATTTTTCATGGAAACCGTAACACCTGACCAGGGATGCGTCTTTAATACCGGCACGCTCACAATCAGGCTGTCCTGCAGCACTGTGGAGATACGCAGTGTCCGGATCGCATTACAGTGGGGCACCGTTACATCAGCATACGACCCTTCACTTAAATTGACAACCGTGGCACCAAACTGTTTGCCCAGCGCATGAATCCCAAGGGATGAAAACATGTGGCCGGCATCATTAAAGCTGCAATCGGCCTCCCCCACAAACAGGGGCACAGAAAATGCTGAAAACAGTTCCAAAACCGAACGCAGCACTGTGGTGCTGGTATATGAGCCCGGCTCACTTTCCACCCCCCCGCACAGATTCGGTTTTATAACAATTCGCGAAAAATTTTTAACCACATCATCCACACCCTCCAACTGCTCTAAGGCAGCAAAGACAGCTTTTTTATGATCAGTATCTTTTATGATGGAAACTCTTTTCTGCATATCATCCATCGGCAGGTACCTCTATGACATTGCATCAATATTGCATGATTCCGTTATTGGTTAACTTTAAAAACATTTTAACATACTACCTGAGCTTTTTAAAGGACCTGCCTAAATATGGAGGAAATAAGGCTCGCAAGGCTTCTCCCATATTTTTTTAATTGCATATGATAGTTAATTGCTGCTAAGTTAACAGTATGCGAACTATTGAGCTATGCAAACCAAATGTGAGGTCTTGCTGTAAAGAACAAGAAATCAATGTTTAACCCCCTGGTTTTACCTCTCACGAGTATAGTCCTGTTAAGCCTTTTCCTGTGTATGGAAGTAAAGGGCCGGCAAGCTGTTCCTGCTCAACAACAGGTACCCCTTCAACTTCCGGATCCTGCACTGGACACTACTCAGTCTCTAATGCAGGCATTACAAGACAGAAAGTCCTCCCGGACATTCAGCCCTGAGGATGTGCCTTTGCAAATACTCTCCAATCTTTTGTGGGCGGCCTTGGGGATTAATCGCCCTGAGGCAGGCAAACGCACGGCCCCTTCTGCTGTTAACTGGCAGGAAATTGATATATATGTAGCCTCTGCAAACGGCCTCTATGTATATGATGCTCAGGCACATGTATTACAACCTGTCCTGGCAGAAGATATCCGTGCATCTACAGGTCTTCAGGAATATGTGCAGAATGCGCCCATAAACCTTGTCTATGTGGCAGACTACTCAAAAATGAGTGGAACCAATAGACAGTTTTATGCTGCTGCCGATACAGGCTTCATCAGTCAAAATGTGTACTTGTACTGTGCTTCTGAGGGATTGGCAACTGTTGTCAGGGGCCTGATTAACCGGCCTGTTTTGGCAAGAAAAATGAAACTGCGGCCAAGCCAACACATCACTCTGGCCCAGTCCATAGGATACCCCTAGGAAACCGGATGGACCGTTACACTGAAAGATATCCAAACCATTATAAAGGGGGAAGGGTATGTGTGAATTTTGCCTGAAACATGGTGAGGGTCCCAACGGCACTGTTAAAGGTCCCGCCTCACGGGGTGTTATTGACTTCTGGATTACATATTCAAAACGCTTATGCAGTTTAACGTAAAAACGGTATTGCTTGCATCCTTAATACTCTTAAACATCTTTTTTTGCAGTATCATGCTGTACGCTGCCGATTTTCAGTTCCAGCGGGTAGCCAAAGCAGCACCTGATGAATGTTACAACGGTTTTGGAGCATCATATCTGGATGCAGCTCATTGCCCTGAAAAAGGTCTGCCTAAGCGTAATCATGCCTACCCATGGTCCCTGGCAAAATGGAAGAATTCTATCTGGCTCGGCACCGGAGCCAATATAGGCTGGATTTATAATACCGCATTATATGCCATAGTTTTTAGAGAGCCGTTTACCCAGGAAACCGCTACCTATGTTGTTGAGGGGGCCGACAGTCAATACCCTGGGGTGCCTAAAACTTTACGAAAATTCTTTGGAGACTGGAGACCCCCGCAGGTATGGGTCTATGACATCGGCACGAATACACAAACCGATATCACACCGGCCGATCCATTGATCGATCACACCCTTGGGCTCCGTGCAGCCGGAATCTGTGATGGTGTTGTGCTCCTGGCCGGCCCCACCCGGTTTCTTCTTGGACTGAATCTATTTGCCTTTGATGCAGAAACTAAAGCTTTTCTGGGCTCAAAACATATGCCGCACTATTCTTCAATCCGCAAATTTATTGTTGCCGACACTGTTCTCTATACCGCTGTGCAGGATACACACAAAGGCACCGGGACAGTATTGCGTTGGACCGGAACACGTCAGAGTCCTTTTCATTTCACGACAGTCGGAAAGATCGATAATCTGGGTGCCAATATGGTAGTGCATGCAAATCGTCTTTTTATAGGGACCTGGCCACCGGGGCCTTTTACAAGCGCTGCCGGTTTTATAAGCAATAATAACACCGAGGCCGGGATTTGGATGAGCCCGCCGATTCCGCAGAGCGGATTAACCCCTTCGCATGTAGAGAGCTGGAAAAAGGTCTGGCAGGTTTCCGATTATGAGGCCGAAGCATCTATTGTAGCAAGTTACGGGCTTGGCGACCTGGCCTCCTTTGACGGATATCTTTACTGGGGAACCATGCACATTCCCGGAAATGCCTACCATTACTATTTTTTGCGATATTACGGGGAACCGGATAATGCAACCAGAGCAGAAAGAAATGTTACCCGGGCAACCAGTATATTTCGCTGCAGCGAATTTGACAACAATAGGCCTGCTCCGCATGTTGAACTTCTTTATGGTCGGTCGCAGATGCCGACATATTCACCACCTTCCGACAACAGCCCGGAAAACTGGCACATGACAGATAATAATATGGGCGGCAGTGAGCCTCTGTTTGGTCTTTCCGGGTTTGATAATATACATAATGCTTACACATGGACCATGGCGGTGCATAACAATACTCTGTTTGTCGGCACTTATGATAAAGAAGATGTGTTCACAATAAATGCCAATGGCGGGGATGTATGGTTTTTCCCCGAAACAGAAACAGCCGCCCTCGCACTGGATACAAATGGTCTTGGTAATCAATTCAACCTGGGGATCAGGACTATGCATTCCTCTGAGGATGGGCTGTTTATGGGCATGGTAAACGTACATAATATCCACCCTGAAGGCGGCTGGGAGCTTATCAAAGTAACAGCAGCAAATAAATAGCAACAGCTACGGGTCTATTTTTTTTTGGTAAATTTCTACCAGCCTTTTTGTCGGCAATAAAAGTTTTCCTTTATATGCTCCTTTTTCCCTGCCCGCACTAAACACGGTTTTTTTCATCCTTGCAGTAATAACCGTAAAAACAATCTGGATTTCTTTAAAAGAGGTATGTGCATGCATTAGAGTGTATCTCCCCCATCGCATGTGGATGTTGACAAGCATAGCCGGCCTGATTCATATCAGACCAAACCAATAGTGATGAACTTCGTATAGTATTTTTATTTGACGAATAACCCGGTATCGGAAAGGCTGCCTAATCTATCAGCCTGAGCTCAGTAAGTGCTTCCGTTATATTACCCGATCGTTCTTTACGTGCTTCTGCCATATGCACGAGCAAAAAAAGTCCGATTAATACCAGAATTGCCAATATAATGTTAACCAACCGTTTCATGTGTACACCCTCTCGTTGTTTCCATATTTACGAAAACTACTAAAATAGATGGGCCCCGGCACACTTTCTTGCATGAAAAAACTCACATAAGAAATATGAAATATGTCACATGAAGATTGCAGGCAAAGCTGTTTGAAATTAAGGGGATAAAGGTGAAAATGGGAAAAAGCTAAAAGAAAGGTTAGCTTCAGCAGCGTGACACGAAAAGGGTAAAGCGTTAAGCGATCTAAAAAAATTCGTATTACGCTTTACGCTTCCCGTTTTACGTCTAATTAGAACATTTTCCTTTTTTCTATAGCCCTTGAGCACTGCAACGGCTGATGTGGTAAAAACAGCTGCGGCGGTGCGAGCAATGGACGATATAGTATCTTCCGGATATTCCAGCGAGCACATAGCCGCAGGCGGTCGAACCGCATCAGCCGTTGCAGACTCAACCGTGAGGCTACACTTTTTTGCAAAATGCTCTAGTTAACTATTCAACAGCTATCTCAACATGGCCTGTGTCGGGATCATAGTCATAATCTCTGATTGAAATATTTGCAAGGTTCAGTTCACCCAGGTTTTCCGGCAGCCTGCCCTTTTCAGCCTCAAAACGGTTTATAGCGGTTTCGATTGTTCTCAGATTTATTTTGAGTGCGGCCGTTTCAGCCTTGTCCAGGGAGTCGACAAGGGTGTCCCCATATTCCCTGATGGGGTTTTTCTGCTCTTCACTGCATCCAATATGCATTACAGCCAGTAAAATAACTATGCTAGCGAAACGAAAAAACATCGTACCCACCCTCCTGTGCACAAGGTATACTATGAATGTATTGTAAGATTAACAAACTGCTGTCGCGCCATGACTATAAGATAAAAGCCCTGAGGTGTCAATAAGGCAACATTTTTCTTGTATCAACGGCAGGAATAAGGTAAATGAAGAATTTTACAGCTGTTACGGTTATGATACATAATAAACTTAATAACAGTACTAACAGGCTATTATATCTTCAGCTCACACAGGATATATAGAAACACTGATTTTTTTCAGCTGGGGGAGATCGACAATATGATTAAAAAAACAGGCAAACTGGCAAAAACAATCGCATCAAAACAGCGCATAAACATTCCTTATACTGAAACGGTACTCAGTGTTGAAGTTACCAGACTGGCGGATGGCAGCATTGCTGAAAGCACCGAATATATTCAGTCGGAAAAAGAGAAAAAAATTGAAACACTAAAAAATAAATACGGTGATATAGATGAAGGTCATATCACCTGGGTGATGGTTAAAAAAGATTCCACTGCACAACATCCACCAGCTGAACATGAACGGCAGGAGGATAAGAAACAGCTTGCCTCATGATCAACTTTTAGGAGATTGCACTATGGACGGCACTGAATACCGGATTAAGCGAACATGGATGTTACGCATGTCACATGGAGAGGATCTGCTTGCAGAGGCTGGAAAAATTGCATTACATAAGGGAATATCAATGGCTGTATTCTCAATTATTGGTGCGGTAAGCTGTGCATCCTTTGGTTACTATGACCAAAAGGAGCGCCGGTATGCAAAAATCAGCAGGGACGGTGACTATGAAATAATATCATGCTATGGCAATGTTTCTCTTAAAGAAGATCGCCCCATGGCTCATGCGCATATCCTGTTCGGTGATGAAGAGGGCAGCACCTTTGGCGGTCATTTAATGTCTCCGACACGTATTTTTGCTGCCGAGTTGTTTTTGCAGGAGCTTGACGGGCTACAACTCATCAGAAAACATGACAACACAACGGGTCTTTTTTTGTGGGAGTAAGGCCGATGAAGCCTTTTGAGTTACATCTATCTGTTCAGAATTCTATATTGTATGCAGTGAGGAGGATACCATGAAAACAAAAAAAAGGGCTAAACTGCAATCCATATTTTTTCTCTCCGCAGTTTTTGTCCTGACTACCTATTTTCCTGGAACAACTCATGCAGAAACCCGCTATGTTACGGACATGCTTTATATTACCTTGCGCAGCGGCAAAGATACGGGCAGTAAAGTTGTCACATTGCGAAGCGACACCCCTGTTACTGTGCTTGAAGAAAGCGGACGCCATGTTAAAGTACGTACAAAAAACGGGAAAACCGGCTGGGCCGGTGCGCAGTACCTGAGCACGAAGACCCCCAAATCTGTTATCATTACAAATCTTGAAAAAGAACTGGAACAGCTTAAAGCCAGCGTGGGGGGGTATAAAGACCAGTCAGCTCAAATCTCAGAGCTGACTAAAGAAAACACTCAGCTCACACGGGACAATGAACGTCTCAGCACGATGGTAGAGGATTTAAGAAAAAAAAATAGCCGCCCGCGGCCTCCGGCAATGTTCTGGTGGTTTTTTGCAGGCGGCATTGTTTTTCTGGGAGGATTACTGACAGGGCAAGTCTCAAAAAAGAAAAAATTTTACATTGAGGCGCTAAAATAAAATGCAGTTCGGTATGCCGATACTGCTTAGTGATGAGAACTGAGAATGTTATGCTGTTTTTTATGGGCCCGGTGAATGATGATATTATTCAGGTTTACATGATTCCAGAAGTAACTCAGATGTACAACTGGATTGCCTTTGGAGGGAGTCCCGGTTGGGATAACCCTTATCACTCAGCAGCCACATCAGACCCTCATCTTTTTTACAAAAACACCATAGATTCATGCCGCGGTTATGAGCTAAGGTTTCGACAAAACAGGCCATCTCCATATCAGCTGTGTTAACCAAAAGAGCTATACGAACATCCCACGGAAGTTGTGTTGCGTGCCCGCATATAAAATTGTACTGCTGGGCAATTGATGGTTTTATCTTGATTTGGCTAATGTCAATTAAAATTTTAGTCCAGTTGTTGGCAGCAAGAGCATCACGAACATCTTGGTGAGAATTGAGCACCTCGCTTTCTTCAAGGCTGCCCTCATGTAGCAGAGAAACATACTCTCCGTACTTTACTAGTTTAACCGTATACGACATTTTGTTCCGAAGCTTGTTATAGACTGTCTGAGTATCTATAAAAAACAACACTATGATTACAGATATAATGCTACCCTCTTTTTCCAATTGATCTGCAAAGAAGCCTTACAGTGCTCAGGCCATAACAGAATCATCCGAATTTGAAATTTCAAAAATAATAGGGTCCTTTCCAAAACCTTCAATTTCAAGATGGGCTGTCTGTCCGGGAATCAATTTTTCCCTGGTTTCCTGGAGGAACTTTCTAAGCGGATCATCGTTCCCATTCAGGGCAATATCCGCCTTTGCCTTAACAACATAATCGTTGTCCACCAATGAAAACGTAATGTTTTCCATATGTTGCCTCCTTAGTTGTTTCTGGTTTTTTTAATCCTAGAGCATTTCACATTAAACTATAGCCGGGCATCCTGCCGTGGTGATATAGATCTATTATCATCAGGTGGTTACCGTAATGTGTGAATTGCTCTAGTACTGACCAACAATTAAAACTGTGGAGTCAGAGGTTGGGCTCGCATCTGTTTGTGCAGCAAGGGCAGTGCGAGCCTCAGCCTGAACTATAATAATAGTCGCTCCAGCGAGCATGTTGCCCGCAGCAAACAAGCAGGTGCGAGAGCCCAGCTTACGCCCAATTTTAATTGTCCTCATGTACTAGTGAAAAAAATCCCAGCCTCTAATTACTTAGAATATATATAATTCACAACAGGTCAATACTGTATTTATGGTGTAATAATGGGGTAATAAAATATCTATTTTGGGATATTTTATGGGGTATTAATAGGGTATTTAAAACCCTATTCAGGCAGAGACATGAGGTATGTCATCAGGTTGGTTTTTTCATTCTGTATCCCCAGCTTCTTTCTGATACTTTTGCGGTAAGAATCAATAGTTCTTTTAGAAAGATTCATAAACTGAGCGATTTCCTTTGTTGATTTACCGTCTTTGACAAGATTTGCCACCCTTATTTCCGTGGGGGTGAGCTTTTTGTATTGAGAAGAAAGCCTGCGGCAAAAGGGTGAAATAATATTTTGCAGGTTTGATTCAAGAACCTGTAAACAGACAACCTGGTTTTGGTCGAGAATACTGCTTCTTAACTTTTCTATGTAGGGGACAACCAGGTCATTAACATTCATCAGGACTTTTTCCTCGATCTCTTTTTTATCCTCATCGCTCCTGCGCAGCAGCACGCGCAGAGCGGTGTTTGCTTCTTCAAGGCTGGCAGTGCGCTCTTTCACCTTCTTTTCCAGTTCATCATGGGCCTTTTGCAGTGCTGCCTCTGCCCTTTTGCGCTCGGTGATGTCGCGGCATGTGTGCAGGACGGTGCCGCCCTTTATGGAAACACTTTTTACATTTATCAATAATGAATGCAACCGCCCGGATTTATCAGTGATATCCCGCTCAATATTTTTTATCTCCCCCACAACCTTTAAATGGTTAAGATTAAAAAGGTCCTCTCCCAGCAATGTCGAAATATTACCAAAACTTTCAACCTCATCAAATGAGTAACCAAAAATAACATCAACATTTGGACAGATAAAAGTAAGCATACCCCGGTCATCGGTTAAAAACACAGCGTCTGATATCGAACTAAGCGTAACCCTGTGCAGTTCTTCGGATTCACACAGCTCTTTGTAGGTTTCTTTTTGTTTGGCAGCCAATGCTTCCAGCGTGACAACCCGTTGCTGCAAATCCGCAAGCTCGGTTATCAGTTGCTCTTTAGTCTTATGTTCATCCTGCATAAAGCTATATCCCTGAAAAAAAACTGAATGTATGTTATATGATTATCAATAATACCACGGGTTTTTTTCGTCAAGTTTAAATTCTTGAGAAATGTAAGTATAATTATTATGTATCTCGCTTTGCTCTAAAGATAAATTTTTGATATAGGAATGTAATTCGGCCTATGTAATCGAGAACCTGTAATCCATAAAAAAAACCTATTATGATAAACGTTAAAAATAGATCTGCAATAATTGTAACTATCACATGCAGCCTTATCCTATGGATACTTGCAACTGCATCTGGTCTCAAGGCTGCTACGCAGAGTGGTGCTGTTGCATCCACCGGCAGTTTTATTACATCACCCACATTTGGTATGCCGGCCCTGTGGCTTCGAAGCAGCCCGGAGGGTTCCACTATTACAATAGATCCATCACAAGCAGATATAGACCTGTCTTCACTGGATGAAAGCCGTTGGCACATTCTGTTGAGAAAAGCCAACGGTCCGGTCCGATTTGAAACTGACCTGACTTTACAAAAAGTTGAAGAAATCTCCGGCGGATACCTGCTGCATGTTACAATCCCTGATGATATTCCGGTTGACCTGTTTGATCTTGAGATCTCTGTAGAGTCGGGCACAACAGCATACACTGCCTGCCAACCCAATGCGGTAAAAACCATTGATACTCTAAAAGATACTTACTCCATTATCCATGTAACCGATATACACGTAGATGATCCCCGGGGTTGTGCCGGCAACTGCTCCGAGACTGCATACTATAAGTTCATCAAAAAAATGATCCACGCGGTAAACCTGATAAATCCTGAATTTGTCATAATTACCGGTGATCATGTGTTCGGCATAAACTATGAGAGAGAGTATTCACATTTGTATGAAGTACTGCAGGAATTTGATGTGCCGATCCTTATGGCAATCGGTAACCATGACGCCATCAATCATGCCTATCATAGAGGAAAACGCGGAGTGGACGGCTTGAGGGTTTTTGAAAAACTGTTTGCCCCCCTGACGTTTACCTTTACCTATGGCGGTCTGGAGTATATTTCACTCAACAGCATGGACTGGAGTGCTACTGAAAGGCTGGGCCTGAGCATTGCCACAATACATTTTGGAGGGCAAATGCAGGATGAACAGCTTGACTGGTTCAAGGAAAAAGTATCCCAAACAGATGCAGCTCTGATTCTTGCAGGATATCATCACCCTCCTCACAACTCCTTTCAGGGCACAGGTGCTGACAGGGTCATGCAGATTGCCAGGGACTATGATGTAAATGCTGTCCTAACCGGGCATACCCACCAGGATGAAGTCAGACGCGATGATAACATTTTATATATAACAACATCAAGCGTACTTTTTAATGCCTTTGGCGATTCCTATCCTGCTTTCAGAATCCTGGATATAGCAGATGATGAGCTTGTTTCCTGGAATTACCAGGAGCCGCACTGGCCTGTGCCCGTCTACAAGGACGCCTCACCCGGCGTGCCGGTAAAAACCCTTACTGAACCGTCCCTTACCTGCGTCTTTACCCCGTCAAATGACGGCAGCAGTTCGACCGTTACCGCCTCGGTTACTAATCATTTAGTCCGTGACTTTAAGCATGTAAGTATCGAATTTACTATGCCCGTTCCGGCAAACGGCAAAACATATTCTGTTACCGGCGGCAGTGTAAATGATGTATACGACACCGATGAACATCAAATCTGGTATGTAACGGCTGGTGTCGAAGCTGAAGCATCTGCCCAGGTTACGATAACTGAAGTTGACCAATAAGGCCAGCCGGTATGATTAAAAGCGGTATTATAATCAGCTTTCAGGAGCAGACTGCTGTTGTACGCGTACCCATCACCGCACAAAATTGTGCATCATGTAGTTCTTTGGGAGCCTGCCGGTCAGACAAAAAAGACCAGTGCCTGGAAATACCCCTTTCTGCAGACCAGGTGCTTCACATCGGTGATCTTGTTGAGGTTGATGTGGCCCTGCCTGACCAGGCCGTGGTTTCCCTGATTGTTTTCGGCATTCCCCTGCTGGGGGCGCTTGCAGGCGGTTTCCTCGGCTATTTTCAGGAACCTGAAAATGATCTCATTGTATTTGGGGGAGGGATGCTGGGACTGCTTGTAGGCTTTATACCTGCAGCGATTGTTGACCGTAAAGTTAAAAAACTCCATCCACGTGCCCGGTTAAAACGAATTGTACGGAAAAGTTCTGAGATGGATTGATAATTGTTAGTGTAGATTATAAACTCATTTTGTGATAGTTATTATCCTTCGAATTCTTTGAACAACGAATTACGGTATAGTAATAAGGAGTTTTTTATGACATGGTTTGGTAAGGTTACATTCGGTTCGTTGGGTCTTTTTCTGGGCGGGCCGCTCGGTGCTGTTATCGGGGCAACCCTGGGGCACCATCTGGTTGATAAAAAACAGCAGCATATGGACCGGCAGACACCCCTGGGACGCCAGGAAACCGCTCAGGCAGCCTATTTTGTCTGCATGTTTTCTATTCTGGGAAAGCTCGCAAAAATAGATGGTACTGTTTCCAGAGAAGAGATCGCAGTTGTTGAAGACTTTATCAGTAAGCTTAACATCCCGGTACAGGAGCAGCAATTTGCAAAACAGATTTTCAGCGAGGCAAAATATTCCCAATACTCCATAGAAGACTTTGCCGTTCAATTCTACCAGATTCATAAACAGCAGCCTACAGTGCTTATCTCATTCATAGAAGTACTTTTTCAGGTAGCAGCCGCCGACAAACACCTGCATCCTGCTGAGGAATCTGCCCTAAAAAGCATTAAGAACATTTTCCGGATCAGCGATCAGCAATTTAAAAACATAAAAGCCCGCTATTTTGACAGTGCTGATAAATATTATCAATGTCTGAACTGCACTCCCGAGAGTTCAAATGAAGAAATTAAAAAGAACTACAGAAAACTGGTGAAAGACTTTCACCCTGATACGATTATCTCCAAGGGGTTGCCCGCAGAATTTACAGAATTTGCAACCAAACGCTTCCAGGAAATCCAGAGTGCCTACGAACATATCAAGAAAGAACGCGGTCTCTAGAGCATTTCCCTTTTTTCTATAGTCTTTTGGTATTACAAAGGCTGCTGTGGTCAGAGCAATTGCGGCGGTGCGAGCGATGGAGCATACTCCATAATTAATAAGCGGCTAATTTGTATTGACAAAAAAAAATAAATATGAGACAATCTAGTAAAATTATAGATTGAAAAACGCCCAAAAACACTCTGCATGTCTCTGTAACTACCGGTAAAAGCATATGAATGCTAACGCATCGCCCACCAGCAAAACAGCTATTACAGATTACTGCCCTTTCGATGCCTGTCCCCGCAAACAAAAGAAACTTTTTACCTGCATGAAGCGCTTCTTTAAAGTGATTGAAAAATACTGTCCGCTGTTCAATTATACTGAAGAAGAGAGAAATGCGGTTTTTCGAAGAATGGAAGAAACCGGTCAGTATGATGTGCTTACAAAGTAGTCGGAGCAATACCCTCCTGTGAGCTATTAGGCCTACCCGCCTTTTTTTAATTCTTTGAATTCAGCGTTTATTTCCAGCAGGTTCGCAACACTATTCTTTACAAACGGTATTACTTTTTCCTCTTTTTGTGTGTCTGATAGTTCGCTCCATCGCAGGCCCTTCGCTTCCAGTTTATTTGAAACAATCTCACTGCTGTTAACGAATGTCTCCAGGAATACTTTTCTCCATTCCGGTTCCTGCTGTTCAAGTTGCTCCCATGCTCCGGGGGCGTGCTCCATAAAGACCCGAAGCATATATTTGGAAATAGTATCAATCTCCAGGTCCTTGCTGATATTTTGTTGTGCAATCTTTTTTTTCAGCCTGGCTCTCTCTTTTTTGCGCTTGTCCGCCTTTTTCGCCACTATGCAAATCCTCATTTTAGGTAACCAATAAAATCACTTGTGCATAATATATCAATTGTCCTTGAAACAATAAACAGAAATATTTTTTACAAGAATACAACCGGTCGCCCAGGTTCAGGTGTTGTTAATAAAAGAAGGTACTGTTAAAGAAAAATTGGAGAGTATGGGGCTGTTATTGAGCTTTTTAACTATCTGCTTTTTTCACAGTGCAGCACACGACCCCAGGTCAATCCAGAAAAACAGTGCATACTCCGGGCTCTGCATTATGCGAATGTCGGCTTGAACGTGAATATGATTTCCCGACTGTCCGATTTCACCAACTTCATATACAAACCCGCATCTGCCCGAGTGACAGTTCCTGTTAATGCATTCAATATAGTAATTTTTTATCTCCACTGACCCAATCAGTTCATACCAGAGCATCTGATAAGAAATTTCTCCCCGGTCTCCAAGTGACATAATCACATCGGCCGCTGTAATCGTATCATCAACCAGCATATCGTCGCGCAGATTGTGCGGGGTGACTTCAACATTATCAAACGTTAAGCGACTCCCCTCATATCTGATCTCAACTTCAGGGATAATAATCTTGCCGGCATTGTCCGCACAGGAAAAGAATAAAAACCATACCGACACTATACGCAAAAATTTTTACCTGCAATGGTATATACCTCTGTGTGCATCGATATATATTTATTATTTACTTTTATCCTGCCACTACTTGATTTATAATATGCCTGTTAGACATATGCAAGAGAGCTCTTTTATATACATTCGACATACCACCTGTTGCAATGGAGAAAAAGCCCTATACCATGAAAAGTTTTAATATCGGAAGCGGGAAACTTACCACCCCATGTATTCTGGCCCCTTTGTCGGGAATAAGTGACCTGCCGTTTCGTATGGTTAATCGCAGTTTCGGCTGCAAATACGCCTTTACTGAAATGCTGAGTGCCCGCTCTCTGATTTGCAAGTCCCCTAAAACAAATAAAATACTGGCTTCCGTTCCTGAGGACCGGCCCTTAGGGGTACAGCTTTTGGGCAGAGACCCGGAAGACCTGCGCAGAGCACTGGATGTTTTGCAGCGGCACTACACCTTTGACAGCCTGGATCTTAATGCGGCCTGCCCGGCTAAAAAAGTGACCCGCAGGGGTGAGGGCGCAGCCCTTATGAAGGAGCCGCCCAAACTACAGGAGTTGCTGCGCACCCTGGTGACCCATACCGATATGCCGGTTACAGTAAAAATACGGGCTGGCTGGGATAAAAACTCTATCAATGCCAGAGACATTGCATTATGTGCCCAGGATGCCGGCATACATGCCATTTTTATTCATGGTCGGACACGATCACAGAAATATAACGGCAGCGTTGATTACCGAATAATCAGAGATACGAAGGCAGCCGTAGACATACCGGTGATTGGCAGTGGTGATATATTATCTCCTTTTCACGTAAAAAGAATGCTTGATGCAACCGGCTGTGACGGCGTTGCCGTTGCCCGCGGCTCTTTCGGAAATCCCTGGCTATTTGAACAAACAGCCTATTTTCTCACAAACAGCCGCATGCCCTTAAGACCGAGTCAGGATGAAATCATCAACACCATGGTCATGCATCTGAATCTCTGTTGTGATTTTTATGGCGAACACAGGGGCACTGTACTGTTTCGCAAATTCTTCAGCTGGTATACAAAAGGGTTTCCACATATACGACCGCAGAGAACCCGGGCCTTTGGTGCCGAGCAAAAAGACCATATGTTGAGCATTATTGAAGAATTGCGCTTTGCTGCAACGGGGTCAAAACTAAATCCTTTAGAAATCTACGGCCTCCAGAGGAATCTCTACCAGGAGGAGTTTTAAAAACACCCGGAAGCAGGCCATGGAAATTGCTTTACAACTCATAAGCACCTAATTCTTACTATATGCTGATATCACTCAGGAGCAGACAACAATGAAGCAGGCATTTCTAATCCCCCGGGGGGGACGTGCCTGGTTTGCATTTTTCCTTCGCTGGATACTCATTGTAATTTTTACAGGATGGGCTGTAATGTTTTGTACCAAAATGCCGGGAAGATCATTCTCCGAGCCGCTGAAACCCCTCTCTGCCGATGAGCAAATAATTCACGACAATCTCAAGAAACATGTGACAATGCTTGCCGGCATCATCGGAGAACGGAATATCTGGCATTATGAAAAACTTGAGGCCGCTGCCGATTATATTCATAATACGTTGGAAACGTACGGCTATGACGTAAGCGCGCAAGAATTTACAGTAAGGGAAAGTGTCGTAAGAAATATTGCTGCTGAACGAGCAGGAGACCCGCTACCCAACGAAATCATTATCGTCGGAGCTCACTATGACTCGGTTCTCGGCAGTCCCGGTGCAAACGATAATGGATCCGGTGTTGCTGCATTGCTCGAACTTGCCCGTCTTCTTGCCGCAAAAAACTTCCCCCGTACAGTACGGTTTGTAGCTTTCGTCAATGAAGAACCCCCTTTCTTTCAGACAAAAAATATGGGCAGCCTTGTATATGCGGCCCGCTGCCGCATGCAGGATGAAAACATTACGGCAATGTTTTCACTTGAAACCATCGGCTCTTATTCAGACGAACGTCACAGCCAGCGTTATCCATTCCCCTTCAGTTTATTTTATCCGGATACCGGCAACTTCATAGGCTTTGTGGGGAATGTATCATCGCGTGCACTTGTACACCGTGCCATAGAAATATTTCGCAGGCAGGCTGCCTTTCCCTCAGAAGGTGGTGCTCTGCCTGGTTGGATCCCGGGCATCAATTGGTCAGACCACTGGTCATTCTGGAAGCAGGGCTATCAGGCCCTGATGATTACTGATACTGCTTTGTATCGCTACAGATATTATCACACGACAAATGATACCCCTGATAAGCTTGATTATGGCCGCATGGCACGGGTTACAACCGGGCTAAAACATGTGGTAACGGAAATCGCTGGTCAAAACTAGTATTAACCGACAATTAAAACTGTGGATCGGAGGTTGTCACCTTTGGTTTGAGCCCCGCGACAAACTCGGGACAGGCCGCAAGGGCGCTGCGAGCCGCCGATGATGCATACAAAAATTATTTTCAACCGACAACGGACAAACAACAACCGATGAACCCTTGAACCTGTTTGCAAAAACACAGAAAGGTTATCTGGCATGCCTAACACAGAAGAACGTCCCGGCTTTGACCGGCGGATGACCCGTGAAGAGATAAATGCCTGTCCGATCAGGGCCTATCCCGGACCGGTTCACCTTATCAGATCCAAAAAAGAAGTAAAAAATGCCGTTCGGCAGCTATGCCGGGAAACACTGCTGGGTTTTGATACGGAAACACGCCCCTCTTTTAATAAGGGTGAAAATTATCCGCCGGCCCTTATCCAGCTTGCTGCAAACAGCGCCGTCTATATTTTTCAGCTTAAACACCTGCAATTCCCTCCCGCGCTCGGAAAAATTTTTTCCAATCCTGATATTATAAAAGCGGGCGTTGCTCCGGGTCGCGACATCGCTGATCTTAAAGCAATAAGTAATTTTAACGAGGCCGGATTTGTCGACTTGAGCCTGATTGCAAAGCAGGTCGGCTTAAAAAACCATGGTCTTCGTGGTCTTTCAGCAGTTTTGGGCGGGTTTCGCATCTCAAAGCAAGCTCAGACATCCAACTGGAACCGTGAAACCCTGACACCCGAACAAATTATCTATGCCGCTACTGATGCCTGGGTCAGCCGGGAGATCTTTTTACGGCTACAGGAGTTGCATGTTGTGTAATCCTTGTTGCCGGATAAAGAACGCAAACCGAAAAACGTCAAGCGTAATACGGATTATTGAGAGCGCTGAACCCTTTTCGTCTAACGATACCGAGGATAACTCTTTTCCAGCCTCATAGGCCGCCTGCAGATAGTCTGGATGCTGTTTTACATCCCCTCCAAAATCCAGCTCGCGGTATAAAAGCGTTTACCACAGTTATAACAAACAACAAAAAAATTAAAAAAATAAGGTTTACATGCTACGTCCCTAGTACTGACCGACAATTAAAGGAGGGCCGCGCACCTGTTTGGGCAGCAAGGGCAGTGTGAGCCGCAGCCGGAACTATGATAATGATCGTTCCAGCGAGCAGGTTGCCTGCAGCAAACAAGCAGGTGCGCACCCTGCTTGCGGGGGCGCATGAAATCCTGAGGAATGCGGTCCGCCGCGGCGGATCGCAGTGAGGAAGGGTGAGTGCAATGCAGCTTGCAGATCCCGACTTGGCGGGGAGATGGAGATTTCCCGACAGTCTCCTGGCAGCCGTTAAGAATTTGCCGTAAATTGCCGATAAGGTATACAGCATTCATCTAGGGATAGTATAATTAAGGCGCGCAGGGAGGCGCTCATCAGTGGGAATACTTTTCTCAGCCTATCGCGTTCTTCGTGATGAAGTGTATCGAAAAATCCCGGAGATAAGTTGCCAGGCGTGTGGGCAGTGTTGTGTCAGCCCTCACATGACCATGATAGAGTTTTGTTATATGGTGACATTCCTGCGGGATAAACCTGATTATTTAACCTATATTATTTCAAGAATGGTTCCCAACCATTCATACTACCCCAACCTTCTGACCTGCAGGTTTCAAACACCGGACAATCTATGCAGTATCTATCCTAATAGACCACTGGCCTGTCGTTTGCATGGTCATCCGGTTATGTCGAATGTAAATGAACAATACCGTATTTATTGTCAGAAGGCCAGACCTATCGACAGGCAAGTATCTATGGATGAAGTCCACTGCATGCTTGATCGCATTGCAGAGCTTAATCAGGGCTATTATTCTTATTATACACCTCCTTATTGGATTTCAGGACTTAATACTGAATCATGGCTGACGGTCCTTTTTACGGAAATACCCAAACATGTTTTTCGTTTACTGCGAAAAATCATGTCCCGCGAGCTTGATATTCAGCACATACCAACTATGTTCAACCAGCCGGTACACCTGCAGGATAAATTAGTTTTGATAGACCGATTCCAATCGGAGTTTTCCTGCGGAAACTATCAAGTACTTGGAGCACTTTTAGAAGAAATCCAGCATCATTTTCCGGAAACTGGTGCTTATTACTTCTTTGAAGCCGAAATGTACCGGATGGCATTAGAGGAGAAGAAGGTCCAGGCCTTGATTTCATAAACAGGAAAAAATTCTTTAGGCTATGGGACTTACTTTAATGTGCCAGGGTTCATAACGGACACCCAGAAAGTTTTTATTGGGATAACGCAGCGTGAGGTAGCCCAGGGCCTTGAGTTTTTTGTAAACCGGTGTCGTAATAAAACGCTCGGTGAAGTTGCCAGCACCGAAACCGACCTGCCCCACATCAAAATCTCCAATACTGTGGAAAGAATATCCGGGAGGGGCCAGCGACCGGGAAGCTAGTGACAGGTTCCCTCCGTTCTGAAGGGCTTTATCAAGAAAAAGAAGAAACTGCTTGATAATGCTGCGCACTCCGGAGGTCAGCACAAGATCCCTGCCCAGTTCACCTCTTATTCTTCTATATACCTCAAGGGGCTCCCCCTTATAGAGATAATTGCCGCTATAGGCGATTTTAACAACACTGTGTTTGTCAATACTGTCTGTAAGTTTTTTCAAAGGCTTTGAACCTAAAAAACCATAGCAGGCAGCATCTGCATAGAAAATCATTTCCAGGAAATCCTGCTCTTTTCGGGTGAAATCGCCCACTCTGGAGTAGTTGCGGGCTGTTTTTATAGCTTCATCAAAGGTCAGCAGGTGAAAATTACCATGCCCAACAGTATACTGAAGACGTTTAAGCCGCTGCAAAGACGATTTGAGCTGTCCGAAGTTCTGCTTGTCAAGATAAATATCATCAGGGTGGGTGTTATTAAAGTTTTGTATCTTGCAAAGGTAGTCTTTGATGTAGTTATCATAATTATCAGGGATGCCGGTTGCAGTACTTCCGGTGATTTCAGCAATAACTTTTGAGGGGGCCCAACAGCTTCCCATTGCGATTGCGGTTAACGCCTTAATAAAAGCTCTTCTTTTCATGTGTACATTGATAAACTTAAGATTTTTTTACATATCGTAAAAAAACCATATAAGCTTTAGAGCTATTCGTCAATTAGTAAATGGTGAATAAGCAAAGGCAAAAAAAATTTTTTATCTTTGCCCTTCTTTTTTCATTATTAATAATTTCCTTGAATTAAGCACAAACTTTTCATATAGTTTACCCGTTTTACATAATTTTTCATTCTGTAGACCTGGTAGAAAACGGGGGCGGCAAAAAGGAGGCGGCCGGGTTGAAGGAAACCCCACCTGACCGCATTAATCATAGAATTGACTGTTAAATATAATTTCAGCAATTTTTTGGAAAGCTAGATATTTCAGTAACGAAACAATACGGGATGTCCCGGATTTTAGAAATAAAATTGCTTGAATATAAAAGATTAACATTGTGCTGCGCAAAATTTTTCGCACCTAGTTACTCGTGCGCAGCGATCGTTGTCTGAAGAAATATGAAATATCGAATGTACATTGACGAAGTTGGAAATTCGGATTTAGGGAGTTCCGATAATCCTCTTCACCGTTTTTTGAGTTTGACAGGCGTCATTGTCAACTTGGGTTATGTGCGTACAACTATATTCCCTCAGATGGAAAAATTAAAAACAAGTTATTTCAATTCACACCCTGATGATCCTGTTATTTTACACCGCAAAGAGTTGATTAATGCAAAACCTCCCTTTGAATCCTTGAAGAATCAAAAGCTGAAGAATAAATTTGATAGTGAACTATTAACTTATCTAAAAAATTGGGATTACACTGTTATCACAGTTTGCTTAGACAAAAAAGCGCATAAAGATACTTATCAAGTATGGAGATACGATCCCTATCATTATTGCCTTGCTCTTTTACTTGAGAGGTTTACTTTCCTATTGGAGCAAAAACAGACTAAAGGAGATGTGATGGCTGAATCAAGAGGCGGCAAAGAAGATAAACGTTTGAAAAAATCATTTCTGACATTATGGGAGGAAGGCACAGATTATTTATTACCCGAAAGATTTCAAAACATTTTAACAAGCAAACAGCTAAAGGTAAAACCGAAATCAAATAATATTTCAGGTCTCCAATTGGCAGACATTCTGGCACATCCAAGCAGAAATGAAATTCTAAATGAAAACAATATGTTAGACCGACCTCTGGCACCTTTCGCCAATGAAGTAATCAAAATTCTGCAGGGGAAATACTATCAGCACAAAGGCAATTTTTTTGGAAAAAAATTTATTTAGGCATAAAAAAAGGGCCGAAAGGCCCCGATGGCTTACACCATCCACCTCCACTGGCGTGGATTAATTATAAATATAGTTAATTGTAATAAATATGTCAAGTATATAAATCACACAAAACCAGAGTCAAAAGATCACAATACTTTGTTATTTGTAAAGAAGAATGCAAATCAGGAGATTAAAAGTATGGGCACCGCAGTAAGAGTCTCAGACTTTTACAATTTTTTAGTTTATTTATTTTATCTAGCAACGCCACCCGATCTTGTCGATACCTCCGTTTATCTGTGACCAGCAACAAGTGTCACTGTTTACTGTTTACTGTTCCAGCATACTTCTCAACTATACCACCAGCCTCAGCCTGTAGCTCACTGCGCAGGGTTTCAGGCTCAAGAACTTCTGCCCGTGCGCCCCAACTCAGTATCCAGAACTTAACCTCATCGGTTATGGCAAACTGGGCTTCAAACACTATGGCTCCGTCATCCTGCCGGTATATTTTCTGGCTTGCATGCCAAATCTTTTCCGTGATATAGCCAGCAATTTCCCGGTCAAACCGTATCCTGACCAGCCCAGCTTTACCCGGGAACACCCCAAAGCTTGAGCCCATAAGAGCTTCCATGCTGAAATCATCCGGAACCGTGAAGGTATCATCAGTCAGGTGAACCGATTTGATTCTGTCAAGGGCAAATATGCGTATGCCTCTGCGCATATGGCAGTAGCCGACAAGATAAAATGTGCCGCTGAAAAACCATATCTTATAAGGGTCAACGCTGCGGGCTGACTGTTTTCTGCGGCTCATGGTGTAGTAGATTATCTTTATAGTTATTTTCCTGATAGCCGCCTCCTGTACCATAGCAATAATTTTCTGGTGCCGGCCGTATTCCTTGTACTGCTTCAGGCTTACGTGAAGCGTTTGCTGAATATTCTGCAAAAAAGTAATCGATTCCGGCGGCAGGGTAGTTTTTATCTTTTGAAACAGTGACTCCAGTGATTCATAGAACACCGTGTCATGTAGAACCTTAACCATGTCCCTGCTGAAATACAGGGCCATGAGCTCTGTCAGTGTTAAAGGAATAGGAAAATGCTTTTTCACCGTATCAAGTACAGACCACAGACTTTTGCCGTCAACGCGTTCATTGTAGATCGGGAATCCGGCTATCTGGAGTGCTTCAAGATCCCGGTATACGGTCCTGGGGTGACATTCCAGTTCATCTGCCAAATATGCTACAGATATGCCTTGTGTTGATGAAAGCAGGGTTTGAATCATCCTCCACTGTCTGCCCAGCTGGTCGCCTCGTGCCATAGCATTCCTTCTAATTGTTAAAATAAGCTAAAATAATATAAAATAAGATTTATTATATGCCATAAATTGCAAATATTTTTAAAAAAAATTAATCTTTCCTGACCGTTTCTGTCAAAAGCATGTGCAATACTGTATATCAAACAAAGTATGGGATGAGAATCTTTATATTGACTGCAGCGGCAGAAAAATTAATTTTTGATTAATTTTAGCACAATATATTGAATTAGTTGTTTTAATGACTACAATATATAGTAGATAAGACAGATTGAACAATTTACAAGAGGACCCTCTGATGAATAAATTATTTATTGTGTTAGCACTGCTGGCCTTGGCCGCATTTATAGAAAGACCTGAGGATTACAAGTGGGATACTGCGGATCTGCATCTAAACAAATACGTTAGTACCCAAACCGATACTCATAACCTTCCGTCATCATATTATTATTCCAATGAGAACCCGGTAGATAAAAGCTACGGACCGGTTTCTGATGAGATTGATTTAAACACGAAACGCCTCTAAAAAACCACAACAACAAGCCGGTTTAGATTGCATAAACGTCCGGTAAAAAACAAGAAGGTCAGCTTTTTATGAGCTGACCTTCAATAGTGCTGTTACATTTTTTCCTTAGAAGTTTAGCCCGGCTGAAAGCCTGTTGTACATGTCTGGGCAGGTCCAATAATAGTGAGTATATCCTCTTCAGTATACGTTACCACCTTTGGTGATTCATATTCCTTTTTTTTCATTATCATTTTCTCCTGTTAATACTAATTACCGGTTATCCGTTAATTAATGCTTTTCCTGTTCACATATTATCAATCACAGTCTTTATGTTTTAATTAATATACTACTCCTGATATCTGACCCGCATATCGTCGTGGCATTGCTGATACCGGTCCGTGCAATGTAGCTGCTCCATTAAAATCTACATCTTCAAGTTTGTAGTAATATATCTTTCTATTGTTAACATCATCATCCACAAAGCTGTATACGGAACCTTCAGTGGGTGAACCCTCAGCCGGAATAAGCCCTTCATTGATCATTTCATACTCGTCACCGCTCTCGGAGCGATAAATATTGAATCCGGCATTGTCCACTTCACTTTCGGTTTCCCAGACAATCGTTACGCTGCGGTTGCCTGCAACAGCTTCCAACCCTGCAAGGCGTATTAGTGACGGGTCTCCCGTGACAAACGCCTCAACAGCATCAAAATCAAACCCGCCACTCGAAAAGGCTGTCGGGTACGGGTCGTAAACCGGATTTCCGATACTGTCGTATGTGCTGCCGTCACCGATAACATCTTCAATGCGCACATAGCGGATCAGGTCCAGATCAACGGTGCCGTCCAGCACCAGCGAGTCGTCGGCTAGGTCATCCAGATCATAATTTATGCAGAGACTCCCCAGCGAGTTCCCGGCAAAACCGAAGTAGTCCAGGGGCTGCAGTGTATCGAATCCACTCACAGATACTGGGTGTACCGTTCTGGTGGGAAACCGGGCAAAGTTCACACCATCGCTGGAGACTTCGACAAATGCAAGCTCAAAGAAATAGCCGGTATGACCGGCATTAATCGGCCAGTTTTGAAAAAAGCCGTTTTCATACACACCGAAATCAGGGCCGGCAATGTTGTCCAGGACCGTGTTCTCGCCGAAGCTCACTACGATTGAGCCACCGTCACCAAGGGACACCACGCTGCCGTCGGGTGCACCGAGGGCATCCGCCGCGTTGCCGTAGCTGGCCACATCCCCGCCCGGATCACTGATATCGATGGGCCCGCGCACCAGGGACTCCACCACAGCAGCGGCAAACGTATAGGCCGGGTTATCGAGCACTATGCTGTTGAGATACCCGGCCGGGCTTGCCCAGTCATAGTTTGAGCTTGTAGCAAGTACCATTTCGCGGTGTGCGGCAAGCGCGTAGACTACTTCCGTGCCGGCACTGACTGGATCAATAAACACCTCTTTCATGAAATCGTATACCGGAAAATCGGTTCCGGTGGAACTTTGCTTGTCGGACCGGTTGATAAACAGGTAGGCGGGCATATAGGCCTTGAGCTCACCGATATAATCCGACGTATATGCGGCATACAGGGGTTCGATATATGAAGCTGCATAGGGATCTATTTTAACAATGTTGAAATCATATCCAAAGTTCTTGCCCACTACCACAAACCACAGACTGTTGTTGACGATTTCGATATCATGCACGGTTACCGCATCATCATCAAGATCCGTTGCAGTTGCCAGCACTATAGTCGGATAAGTATAGCCGCTTATATCTTGTGTCATGACATCGATTACCTGAATACCGGCGGTTGAAGGCGTGCTCCAGTCGCCGGTGCAGCTGACATAGAGCTGGCCGTCATTATAGTCCAGGTCGGCGTTGGGATTTTGCAGGGTCAGTGGAATGGTTGCCAGGTGCGTGTCGGTATCAGTATCAAACACCAGCACCTTACCGGGATTGCCCCAGCCGTCCTGCACGGCGACAAACAGCCGGCTTTCCAAGCGGGAAAAACCGTTCCACGTCTGCACAACATGCAGGTAGGATACATTGGCATAGGCCGAACAGCCGTAGTCTGAGGGCACAAAAGTTCCCAGCTGCGTACCGTCACGGGGGTCGATAATCACCACATCGCTCACATTGTAACGGGAAACATAGGCTTTGGTCGCATCGTGAAATGCAATATCATAGGGGTTTGATCCTATTCCAAGGCTGTAGTTTGCTTCCGGTGCTCCGGCAAGAGCATCAAGGGACAGCACGGTAATGGTACCGTCTCCACTAGCATACTGGCCGGCCCGCCCGATAATATAAGCTTTTTCATTAAAACAGACGACCCGATTGTCCTGCTCAAGGCCGGAGCGGATGTCGTTATCGACATCGAACGGGAAGGCCTCGAGGCAGGTCGTTATCGAGACCAGAAGTGCCAGACTGCACAATACACTTGTAATAAAACGTTTCATAATGATATTCCTCCTTATTAATGGTAGATGTTTTGCATTACATTAAAAAATTTAAAACAGCTTTTTATGCCTCTACAATATCACCTCCTCTCCTCTGCTCAAAGCGCCTCAGTACTAGTATTTAAGCATGCCAGCAATTGATACCGTGTCCTTGCTGCCCCCGCAGTCTTGATGTGAGGCTCATACTAACCGACAATTAAAACTGTGAAGCCCGGAGGCTGAATTCGAGCCTGTTTGGGCAGCAAGGGCGATGCGATCCTCAGCCTGAACAACAATAATAATCGTTCCAGCGAGCATATAGCCCGCAGCAAACAAGCAGGTGCGAATTCAGCCTCCGACCAATTTTAATTATTCTCATGTACTAATAATGGATTGCGCTGACCGCATCCAGATCAAATCCCGAATAATTCGCTCCTGAACAGGCACCGGTTTCGGGATTGTGCCGAATCAGATTTCCACTGGTATCTCGTGTTGCATTGTCCCCGGTGGACTGGATCTTGATGTACTGCACCCAGCGAAGCTGTCTTTCGACAATATCATCAAGATCAAAACTGTCTCCTCCTGAGACAAACGGGTCGGTTGGGTCCGGTTCAAGGTTATGTGAAAAAACCGGGTTGATGCCGGCAAACCCGACTGGGTAATTGCCGGGATTGCTGCAGTGCATAATAAGCTCCAGAGGATCAGGATCGGCACTGTCCAGGGGATTAAACCGACAGGGGAACTGGTACCAGGTGGCATTATCCTGACTGACACTGACCAGGGCAGGCTCGCCAAAGGTACCGCTACGGCCGCCGTAATTGAAAGTGAAGGCATTTTCAAAAACGGTAAAGTCGTATCCGTCGCCGTTCACAATAATATTATCGGTAAATTTCAGCAGTATGGATCCGCCGTAAGGAGCAGATGCTCCGTTGTCGTCATCAGTGCGGGCGCCGAGTGACAGTACATCCATCGACCCTCCGAGCTCACCGCCGCCGGACGGCGGCCCCAGAACAATGTCGGGGAATTCATCATAGCCGAAGGGGTCACCTGCATTCGGCTCCATCGCCGGCACGTAGGAGATTACGTGATCTGCAAACGGATCAGGTTGATGCTGCCAGTCTGCCCAGTCGGCAGAGGCAACATCTTGTGGGGTAGCCGCTGCTGCTGCATCCTCCGATGGCTGTAAAAAAACATATCCGGAGCCGTAGGAAAACGCCGTGTAAAAATACGTGACATTATTTTCCACATCATAATCAACCCAGTCCGATCCTGTGCCGTCATAGATTATCTCACCATCGGCAGGTTCGGCGGGATAATCATCGGTGTCTCTGCTGATAAGCGTGCCTTCCCATCCGTCATCAGCCGGATTGGTCCAGGCAAGTCCGATTTTGTTGTCGCTGCCTGCGGCGATGAGGTTTGTTGCAGGCTGCGGCGGCTCGGCTGCCATCGATGTTGTCGTTGATGGAGGATTGTTTCCACCACCGCCGCCTCCCCCTCCTCCTGAGATAGTGGTTGTCGTTGTCGATAGCGCGGATGAAGTCGTTGTCGATGAAGGTGATGGGGGTGGCAGGGGTACTGCAACGGTAATGATTACGCTGTCGCTGGCCCTCATACCGAAACCTTCAGCTGTAACAGTATACGTAGCATTATCCTGCGGATACACCTCTAAGCTGTCGGCAGCAGCAACCGGCCCGATATCATTATCGATGCTGACACTGTCAGCGTTTTCAGATGTCCAGGTGAGTGTAGTGGATTCACCTCTTATTATATGCAAAGGCTCGGCACTAACCCTGACCAACACCGCGGGAATGTCTTCTGATACAGGGGCAAAGCCGAAATCAACCGTGCGGTCAGGCTGAAAAAATCCAAGCAGTACGGTAGCAGGGTTTTCCGTCAAGGCCTTTGTTGCAACAGACGGACGGCATGCAATCTGATAGAAGCCCCGTTTTAGATGGGTAAAGGCATAAGAGCCGTCGGAACCGGTGTGTTGCGTATCGATCGGTACTAAAAAGAAACCGGATACCAGGCGGTTAAGCACTACAGTTGCATTGCCGATACGCTGATCCGTTTCATCAAAACCGCCGTTCCGGTTCACATCAGCATAGCAGGTGCCGCCTAACCTATATCCGTTTTTCTGCGGAACCGTTTCTGCACCGACAGTCACGGCTGGAAGGAAAGGTATTGTAATGATTGCAACGATAACAAAAAAATATGCAAAACGAATTTTCATGCTGTTCTTCACTCCATAAAAAAATCCCTGCGTGAGGTACCACGCAGGGATTCCGTTTTTAATCCCAAGGTCCCTTTGTGCTCCAGTCCGCGAGAGCTTCAGGACGCCTGTATACGGGCAGGTCTTCTGGCTTCCCCGCCCTCCGGCCGCCTTCCCATCCGCCTGAGGCGGGACAGTGGCATTATAACCGAAGGGTTCCCTTATAGCTTCGTGCTAAAGGGCAGGGTTACAGCGGCGGGTCCGCAACGGATTTACACCGTTTTCCCATTCCACAAGCCGTCACTGTCGCTAAAGGCTTGTGGAAATGCCCATGTATTCCAATCTGTTTTATAATACGTACAGCAGATAGCAGGTCACTATTCTAGTGTGACATACAGATACATTCTGTGTCAATTACCCGTTAGTTGTATTTTTATATATAACCAACATTATATATCCGGTTTCAGAGAAAACGTGATATCTACTATCGAGGAAAAGGCTTCACCCTGTATAAAAGAAGGAAAGGCAGGATAGGGAGCCCCTCTCCTGATAGCGCTCAGAGCTGCTTTGTTGAGAAGTGTATGCTGTGATGCAGCGATCACTTCTGAAGCTTGTAGTGTTCCGTCGCGGGCTATGACAAAACGACAGGTGACGGTTCCGGAGATGCCCCGCCGCTGCGCTGCACGGGGGTAACGTTTGGCCTGTTCGATGCGGTACAGAACCTGTGCCAGAAAATTGTCCAGAGCATGTTTTTGTTCGGCCCGCGCGCGTGAATCCGGTGCAGAAGCTGCCCGGGCAGTATGTGTTTCTGTTGTTTTTTGCTGCCCGTCTGTTTGTTGTGCTGCAGGAGCTGATTCAATATCGGGTTTGGTTTCTTCCGCCGGTTCAGGATCGTTTTTGACCTCCGGCTTTGGGGGCAGGGACTTGAGCGTTTTGGGCTGTGTCGGTGTTTTTGCCGGGGGTGTTTTCTGCACGTGTTTCTTTTCCGACTCAATTGCTTTACGTTCCTTCGGCTGTACGGCAGGTATCTGCTCAGGGGTCAACGGCCTGAAATTGAACGTAATGTGACGCGACGGACAGTGACGTTCACGGTTTTCAGTATCCGTACACCACAGCAATAGTGTAAGCATGCCGTGCAGCACAAGTGACCCGATCAGCGCAGCAGTAAGGGGGTATCGTTGGGGCAGCTTCATCAATTTCTGGATGAAATGGGTTGTACATCTGCTGCCAGAGTCAGACTGTCGGCTCCCGACAGGTTGACGGCATCCATTACCTGCATCAGCACCTGAACCGAGTTGCTTTTATCAGCCTGTATGATGACATCTTTTGTGCCTGCGCCGACGTATGCTGCTTGCAAGTCTTCAGGTAGGCGTTTCAAATCCGTCCTGCGACTGTTGATAAAAAGCTTTGCGTCTGCTGATATACACACGGTTATGCTTTCCTCCTTTGGCTGGAGTGGTGATGCGGATGCGGGCAGGTCGACACTGATACCCTGCACTTTCATAAAACTCGAGGTCAGCAGGAAAAAGATCAGCAGCAGGAATACCATATCGATAACCGGAGTCAGACTGATGTCTCCGGTGTCACGGTGCCTTCTGTCAAACTCCATCATCATTCCTTTCGCGGATTAATTCCACCAGATCCATCGCCACATCCTTCATAACCGCTTCCACCCGATTTACCCGCCCCATAAAATAGTTGTAAAACAGCAGGCAGGGTATGGCTACCGTCAGGCCTGCGCCCGTGGTAAGCATGGCTTCCCAGATGCCGCCGGCCAGGGCGGCCGCATCAACCCTGCCGCCGTGCAACTCGATCTGCATAAAGGCCTTGATCATGCCCATGACGGTTCCCAGCAACCCGAGTAACGGCGCAACATTGGCAATAACATTCAGCCCCCGCAGATTGTTCTCAAGCAGGACCAGCTCACGGGAGCCGGTTCTGACAAGTGATTTTTCAACAACCTGTTCCTGGTTGTAACGAATATGTGATTGTATACCGGCCGCAACGACGCGGGGTATCGGTCCGGGCACTGATTGGATTCTTTTCAGGGCCTGTTGTTCCCGGCCCGATCCAATTTCATCAAGCACTGTCGGCAATGCTTTTTCAATATAATTGACAACGCCGCGAAACCTGAGGGCCCGCTCAATGATGATGGCAAGCCCGATAACGGAACATGCGGCTATGGGGATCATTACAATGCCTCCCCGGCTAAGCAATTCAAGCATAGACATGCCCTCCTGTGAAAAGATATCACCCCGTTGTTACTGTCCGTCCGGCAGATACAACCGGGAGAGCTGGGTCCGGTTGCTCACCCCCAGTTTACGATATACCCTGTTCAAGTGAAGCTTGACGGTCTCCTCGCTGATGAACAGCTTTGCTGCAATTTCACGGTTTGTGATTCCAGAGCCGGCATACAGGGCTATCTGATGCTCGCGTGGTGTTAAACCGGCACATGCAGCATGAGTCGCAGCAAGGCCTTCGTGCTGCCGCAGTGACTGCGCAAGAACACGTTCATGGATACTGCGTTTCAGCCATCGCTCTCCTTTAACGATCACCTGTGCCGCTTTTACCAGATGTTTGGGATCATCATCAGGATACAAAAATCCGCGGACTGCCGGCCAATTTACATAACAGATTTCTTTACTTTTTTTTGTGCTCGGCAGGTGCAGGAGTACTTTCATCTCGGGCATACAGGTTGAAACACGTTTAAGAAATCCGAAGCATTGTAAGGGGTCCGGCAGATCAATAACATACAAAAGGTCCGGCTCAAGTCTCTGGAGATGTTCAATACTATCACCAACAAGCTCCCAGGTGCAGCCGCCTGTAATGCTAATGGTACCGTGGCCCTGGAAGTATGTTTCAATACTGCGGATTGCAATCATGGTATTGGCCAGTACTGCTATACGAATGGCTGACAGGTTCGATGATGTACGGTGTTTTCGCATGGGTGCCCTTCTTATCGTGTATATCCGTCCGCTTCGGGCTGAAAGACTTCGATGCCGAAAAACAGCAACGGCTCAAGCCGGTAGTCGATCATGAAAATTCCCATCCCGGCAATCATTTGTTCTGCAATAGTAGCAAGCGATATTCCGAATACTTCAACATATTGCATATCGATGCCGGCCTGGTTGCTGAATATACAGTAAAACACACCGGGGGCATACTCGTAGAATGCTCCCTCGCCGTATGACTCCAGTTTTTTCATGACAAAAGACCCGTCTGCCTGGAAGATGAACACGTCTGAAAAAACAGGAATAGTACCGGTTGAAATACCGGTAACGATAAACTGCTTGTTGCGTACACTTTTAAACACTGCTGCCGGTGCAGAAGCGGATAGTATGCACGCGGTAAGCACTGCTGTCAGCGTGCTGTACAATACATGTTTCATAGTACCAACCTTTTCATAATAAATTAAAATCGCGCTTCAATGCTGCCGAAAAAGGAACGGCCCGGAAGCGGATAGCCGGCAACATCTTCGCTGTGACGGTCGCTGATGTTTTTGACCTCAAAGGTACACACAATATGTTTCGTCGGACTCCATGAAAAACCGGCGTTTTGAAACGTGCGGCTGTCAATTTTTCTGAGATTAGCCCGGTCGAGATAGCATTCATCAATAAATTCTATTTCGTGAAACAACCTGAAATGCCGTGTAAAAATCTCGATACGGTTGAATAGTTCATATTGGGGGCGTCCCGGTAGCCTGTTGTTGCGCCAATACGCAATACGGCTGCGGTCGCGGGCATCCTGGATGGTGTAATTACCTGAAATGAGCAGCGGCCAGCAGAAACGGATACGCCAGAAAAATTCATGCCCCTTTATTTTTGCACTGGAAATATTTTGGGCAATCGATGTGCGCTGAGAGTTTTGGATAAATATGATCAAATTGTCGACATCGCTGGAAAAGTATGAATATTCAAAGGTACATGACTTGATTATAGCGGGTAGCAGTGCAGGACTCAGCGTGCAGCCGATATCCCAGTTAATACCGTCTTCAGGCACTAAATCGGTATTGCCGACGATAGCTCCACGGTCTCCGAACAGCTCATAAAAATTCGGAATGCGATAATACTTTCCGACATTGGCTTTGATGGTAATGTTGTCGGTCAGAAACAGTGCTACGCCCAGTTTGCGCGTGAGCTGATCTTCCGAGGTGTCGGCACTGGGCGCAATAGGAGTGGCTGAGAAGGGTACCACGCCTTGGAAATCATTATCATAATAATTATATTTTACAGAGGGTGCTATGAGCAGCCGGTCGTCGAACAGATACATCTCGTCCTCCAGGCTTACGGCAAAGCTGCGCCGCTTTTGTTCCTCGGTCCGAACCTTGCTGCGCCGGCTGTTTTCAACAAACCCGTATAGATAGCTGACACCGGTATCGTAATCAGGCTCTGCAAAAGGTGCCATCTTATCGCGCGACTCGTAGGTTTCGTAAGACAGTTCGGCCAGCAGGGTAATGGTATGTGATTCACCCGACAGGTATGATAACAACAGCCGCCCGGTTAGATTTTTCGTGTCATCCTTGTTGTTTTGCCTGCCGAACCCGATTTCATCTCTGGGATCCTTAAACTTCTGGCGCTGAAAGCTGTAAGCGCAGGCAAGCTCCGCATCAAGACCTGTTGCAAGCACATTTTGTTTTGACAAACGAATTTGGGTAATGGTGCGCAGCGTGCGCAGACGGGCATGTTCAGACTGGTAGTTCTCAACACCGGCAATACCCTGGTGCTTTTTGAAAAAGTCGCTCTGCACATCAAGTGAAAGCGCACCGGGAAGCATACAGCCGGCTTTCACCAGAAGGCTGTCCGATGTGAAATCGTTATTGCGGCGGTGTGTCCAACGGTCATCCTGCCGGTTATACTGAGTTCCGCGGCGGTCCTTGAATTCAAAGTCCCCGTCGCTTTGCAGGCGATTGTACATCAAATTTCCGTAGCAGCCTATGGCCGTTTTGCCCAGCGAGATACTTGCCTTATGTGTTTTGAACGAACCGAACGTATAGCCCGCACGTGCGCTCCAGGCCGCCTTTTCCTTTTTAGTAATGATGTTGACAACACCCCCGACACCCGATGCGCCGAATTTAGCGGGTGATGTTCCCCGGTAAATCTCAATTTTTTCAACCATGTCAAGCGGGATATCTGCCAGGTTAACCACACCGGAAACTGCCCGGTTTAGCTGAATGCCGTCCAGATAAATAACGACCTGCTCAGCAGACGACCCCCGAACCGAGGCTGTGCTGAAACTGCCCAGGCCGCCGTACTGCTGTACGGTTACTCCTACCGACTGATCAAGTATTTCCGGAATTGAAGAGATCTGAGACGGTACGTCCTCTACATGAATAACCGTGGCAAATCCGGTCGCGTCGGCTTCACCGACTGTGTGCTCGGCTTCCTGATCAGCACTGACAACCACTTCACCGAGCTTATAGGACGCATCGGCCCTCACGTGCTGTGCATGTATTGCCATAGCAGTAGCGACTCCGATAATAAAAACGATACGTAAATTTCTTTTAGCTGTATGCGTGCGGTTATGTTCCACAACCATATACATGCGTTCATTGTACATTGATAGTTGTTTGTTGCCTGCTGAATGCAGACTGTTACCGATTCTTTTCCTGCTGAGGACACCTACAACGGTCCTGTTGCGTTCTTAAAAACTTCCCTGCCGAAAAAAGCAAACGGCAACAGCTCATAGTCGACCATGATCGTACCGAAACCGATAATCCTGTTTCTATTCAGGCCGTTCAGAAACATACCGCTGCCCTGGACAAACCGGATGTCTGCAACAGCAGCACCACTGTTGAAAATAAAATAAAAAAGGTTCGGTCCGAACATATAATATTCGCCGGTGCCGTACTGTTCGAGTTTTTTCAATGTCAGTGACCCGTCCTGGTAAAAGACGAACACGTCCGTGTAGAATGGAATCGGTGATGGTGAGACAAGCGCCGTCACATAACAGGCCGTTTCTGCCGGCATGGTCTGATTATCCGTATTGGTCGGGTCGGGTATAACCGTAGTATCAGGTCCGATTCGCGTCAGGCAGAACGGGGGTAACCCGGTGGCAATGGGCTCTGTGGTAATTTCGCGGTCGGTTGTGGTGTCGAATATACGGATACCGGGGTTTTGAATTGTGCGGTCGCATATATACAGCCGCTCACCGATGGTTAAGACATCTGCATGAATAAAGCCGTTTGCCGGTGCGTGAATCGGTTTGGTGCTGCGCTCCTTAAGATTAAAGCGAATCACGCGGGACTCCAGCCAGTCCTCAGTCATAATAATGGCATACCCTTCCGAGCTGCTGCGCATATGCAGGGTGCCGAAGGCACCGCCTAGTTGTCCGCCGATCTCCGACTCGGACATGATCTGACCTTCTGTCCGGAGCGCGTTGGGATCGATCCACTCAAGCCCGCCGTCCCCGACATTATAAAAGCTGCCGGCCCCGGCAACGATGATTTTATCGGTCTCGCTGATGTACTGCATATCAATCGGATTGGTGAAAAACAGATCAATTGCCTGGATGCCGGGCTGTGCCGGGCGTGCATCTACAATTGCATCTGTTTCAGGATCGATAATCACGATCTGACTCAAACCGGCAGGCTGGAACAGGTTGTTTCGATCCAGGCGCTGCAGGCTTACGAATATCCTGTTGTGGCAGTACAGCAACTGATCCATCTCCGGTATGCCGTCACCGTCGGCAAATGCCGACAGGTCGATGGTACCGGTGATCCGGCCGCTTGATGGATCGACGATCAGCAGTCCGGACCTTTCATACAGCGTTACATAGGCCTTGGTTTCACTCAGCAGCAAAAAATCATGCGGATTGCTGCCGCTGCCGACTGAAAATTGCATAACCGGATCGTCCAGATTCGACTGATCGAAAATGAGAATATTGTCACCGTGCCAGCGCTCGATGACATACAGCCTGTTGCCGAAGCTCCGCGCAACCGCATCCTGAAATATCGTACCCGCACGCGTGTGCGCGGTAGTGCTGCCAGGGCTGAAAACCGCATACCCCCCTGTTTCATAATCGCTCGTCACAACAAAAACCTGTTCGGTTGCGGCAAACGCTGCTGCACCGGCATAAAGCAGTATAACAATAATACCGACTGCCGGTATCGATAGTAAGCGTTGTATTGGTTTCATATCGCCTCCATGTACGGATCATGTTGCCGAACCGAGTGCAGGCCTGGCTTGTACCGCTATGTCGGTGTCATGCGCTAACGCCTGGGCACCTTCCAGGGCCCGCATCGATTGGTGAAAATCGGTTTCGGAAAATACTTCAAGAGTTACCAGGCCCTGATAATTTTGGGCGGCCAGTTTTGACAGAAAGTCAACAAGCTGTTTATCCGGCGGCAGGGACAGTGCGGTATGATCACCGGTGCCGGCATGCCCGTGCAGGTGCACGACTCGTGTGCGTGGAAGGCAGGTTTTGCAATAATAATCGGCATCCTGTCGGTAGTACCAGACATGCCCTATATCAAGGCAGATTGATACGCTTAAATTGTCGATAATTTCTTCAATGTCGCAAAATGGATATGACAGGGTCTCAATACACAGCAGCTGCGGCTGCTTGACGCACTGGATAAGCTGGCGTATTGAGCGGGCACATTGGTGCTTCCAGTGGTTGATGTCCTCAGGGGATGTGCTGCAAAAACTTTGCTGCTCAAGATGCACAATGATGCCGTAGGGGCACAGCGGTGCGGTGAGTGCAATGATATTACACGCTTTTACGACTGAGTGCCGGCGGATTGTCTCATCCTCATTTCCCAGCATGATATCAAGCGGAAGATGCACGGTGTATGTCAGATCATAGCTGCGGGCAAGCTCACCAAGGTGTTTGACCTCAGCCGGCGACGGCAGATTGCTCTGACAGTCCGTTTCAAACAGCACAAGCTCAATGTCGTCAACATGAGGGGCAAGCTTTGCCACGTTGACAACCAGCTGTTCCGGATAAATGCAGGACGTTGTGCCGATGCCAAAGGGATATCGCAGGGCTGAAGAAAATGTTGGGCATGCTGTATTCTGGTCTGAATATCTGTTTACCATGAGTTTTTCAACAATGAGTATCTTTCGTGATATGTTTTCCGGGAATCAGGGTTATTTTCGGCGACGCATCAAGTGAGGATCGTTCCACCAGTACAGGACAACCGTATACTGCTTCGATTGTTTCACAGGTGATCACCCGAGCGGGTGCGCCCGTCCGGACTATCTGCCCCTGCTTGAGCATGAGCAGGCAATCAGCATACATACTTGCGAGATTTATATCATGTGAAACCATAACAACCGTTATTCCCTGCTCCTGTTTCAGGCGTTCCATCAGGTCCATGATGCGGATCTGATGCGCAAGATCCAGTGAGGCGGTCGGCTCGTCGAGCAGTATTATGCGCGGCTGCTGGCATATAGCCCGAGCAATAGAAACCCGCTGCAGCTCTCCGCCGCTGAGCTGCTCAATTGTGCGGTGAGCCAGATGGTGTACCTCGGTAAATTCCATAGTCTGTCGTGCAAGCCTGAGATCTTCAGAGCGTTCCAGGCCGAGCATACCCAAATGAGGTGTACGTCCCATGAGCACCACTTCCTGCACGGTGAACGGAAAATCAAGCCGGATACGCTGCGGCACCAGGGCAACCGTGCGTGCAAGTACTGTGCGGGAGTATTTCTTTTGCGGCTGACCGAGTAGATCGATTTCGCCTTTTTCCGGTTTCGTAATACCGCAGAGTAGGTTCATCAGAGTTGTTTTGCCCGACCCGTTCGGTCCGATGATAATGAAAAAGCAGCCTCTGTCGATGTTGAAGCACAGTCCGTTCAGAACAGGCTTACTGCCATATGAAAAAAACAAATTCCGTACGACAATGGCACTTCTCATCTTCGGGTCCTCCGCAACAGCATGATAAAAACCGGCGCCCCGATCAGCGCGGTCACGACACCGGTGGGCAGCTCTCCCTCACGGGGGATCGTGCGGGCCAGCACATCACATATAACCATATATGCGCCACCGCCCAGCAAACAGGCCGGAACCAGAACCCGGTGGTCCGGGCCTATCAGCAGGCGCAGGATATGCGGTATCACAAGGCCCACAAAGCCCAGCAGGCCGCACTGACAGACCGCAGAACTGATCATGAAGGAGGTGACTACCAGCAGTGTCACTATAACAGTCTGCGCATTGAGCCCCATGGACAGAGCCATCTCACGGCCTGCGAGCAACAGGTTCATTGCATGGGAAAGCCAAAAAATTACAACAAAGCAGGGGATAGTTGTCACTGCCAGCACCACAGCCTGCTGGAAGTCGGCCGTAGAAAGATCACCCATCAGCCAGAACATGATGTTGTGCAGGCGCGCCACCCGTGTCAGGGAGATTAAAAACATGATGCCGGCCGAGCAAAAAGCATTAACGATAACACCGGCTAGCAACAGACTGTCGTTTTTGAGAATTGTCTGTTGCGACGACACTGCCAGAATAATTATCAAAGTGCCCATACTTCCAACGAATGCAAACAGGCTTACTGCCGGAAATCGTGAGAGCCCGAGTAAGATGCCGATAATAGCGCCTACGGCAGCGCCGCCCGAAATGCCCAAGATGTATGGTTCAGCCAGAGGGTTGCGCAGCAGCGCCTGGAATACCAGCCCGCCCACTGAAAGTGCCGCACCAACCAGGACCGCCGTCAACACCCGCGGAAGTCGCAGGTGCCAGACAATAGTTTCCATGGTCGGGTTATCCGGTGCCGTATCAGTGAAAAACCGGAATACCGTTTGCAGGCCGCCGTCGGTCGCTCCGACGGAAAGACCTATGAATCCGGCCGCCAGCAGTACGATTAACAGCAATGCGGAGACGGACGTAATACGCTTTAAGACTCTAGTGTGCATAATCACTGAATAGTTTCGGGTGAAGCAGTTGTGCCAGGGTCTCAATTCCTTTGACCATCCGGGGACCCGGGCGGTCAAATAAATCCGAATCGACAAGGTGCACACGGTTATTTCGAACAGCCGGAATGTCTTTCCACTGTAGCCACATATTTCGGGCCCCGGCAGCAGCCGGGTCGCCGCCCATGGACGTGATAATAATTACTTCCGGGGCATGGGCAATGACCTGCTCGGAAGAAAACCGCGGATACGGGGTAGCACCCCTGGCAATGTTATCTCCCCCGGCTGTTTCGATCATGCCGTGAATGCAGGTTTGTGATCCTATTGTAACGATCGGTGAAACGCCTATCTGAAAAAAAACACGCGGTCGGCGAATGTGTGATACCTGCGACTGTATACGCTCTATGCGGCCTGACAGTGCCTCCACCAGCTTACGGGCTTGCGCTTCGGCTTGCACCAGACTGCCGATACGGGTGATTGAATTCATGACCGAATGCAGGTCGAATGTGCTGACGGCATATACCGGTATGTTGAGCTTACCGAGCCTGGTTATGACCTCCAGCGGGTTACCGTCCTTGGTCGCAATGCACAGGTCCGGCTGCAGGGCGACAATGCGCTCAAGGTCGAGATGCACATATGAGCCGATTTTGGGCAGATGCACTGCCTCCGGCGGATAGTCGCTGTAAATCGTTGCGCCCTGCAAACGCTGTCCCTGACCAAGGGCGTATATGATTTCTGTTATGCTCGGTGCCAGTGAGACGATATGCTGAGGATTTTGAGGTACGCTGATCCGTTGTCCCAACTGATCGGTAACGATTCGGCACTCGTAGGCCAATACAGCATTTGAGTATAAAAGCAATACCATGAATATATACATACGTATCGTGCGATGCATCTCACTCCTGATTCTGTTGCGCCGGTATTGGTGCGTGCGAACCTACCGGCTTAAAACAAAAAAATCCCCGATCATTTCAAATCGAAATGATCGGGGATGCCGTTTTTCATCCACCTGTAAATAAAACTATCAGCTAAGCGCTATCCCTGGTCCACGAGGGATATGGCGCTTATTGGTATGGGCAGGTCTTCTGGCTTCCCTGCCCTTCGGCCGCCTTCCCATCCGCCTAAGGCGGGACAGTGGCATTATGACCGAAGGGTTCCCTTATAGCTTCATGCTAAAGGGCAGGGTTACAGCGGCGGGTCCGCAACGGATTTACACCGTTTTCCCATTCCACAAGTCTTCACTATCACTAAAGGCTTGTGGAAATGCCCATGTGTTCAAATCTGTTTTTCAATATTGAGCACCTGTATTGCTTGTTGGCAGTCAATTGCCGACACTCAACAACACTCTATAATTTATCGGCAGTGCTCTGTAACGACGCCTTAAAGATTGATTTTTACCATACAGTAAATTGTCCGTCAACTATACATTAGTTGTATTTATCTATATAACTAAAGTTATATATATTTGATAGAGGGTATGAAACATTAAGCAAAAAAAATGAGCGGATTTGTTTTCTATTGATTTAGCCCGGTGCCTTTCCCTTTGAATAAGCACATGCTCCCTTCGCTTTTATTTCATAATTTCCTTGAATTAAACACAAACTTTTCATATAGTTTATCCAATACAAATCTTTTATCATTCTGCAGACCTGGTAGGAAAAAGGGGCCGTAAAAGGGAGGCGACCGGGTTGAAGGAAACCCCACCTGACCGCATTAATCATAGAGTTGATTGTTAAATATAATTACAGCACTATATTGAAAATCTAGAGGTTTCAATAATGAAACAATACGGAAAGCGTCCGTATATACCCATAAATTTCAATATTTTTTCAATTGGTAAGAATTATTTCTCGTTTTAATCAATATGATAGCAATAATTTTTTTTAAACAATAGTTGTATGTGCTTAACAGTAAAAATGGATAAAGTTCCCTTTTAGGGAACTTTTTTCTTGACATCTTTCAGGGAACCTATTAAACTATGCATATAATCAAACGAAAAACCCTGGTTGAATTTTATCAACAACCAGGGCATCAGGATGCCAAAGGGGCTTTGGAAGCATGGTATTACGAAGCTAAACATGCTCAGTGGACATCCCCGGCAGATATAAAAAAACAGTATAGATATGCCAGCATTCTCAAGGATAATCGGGTCGTTTTCAATATCGCCGGTAATAAGTATCGATTGATTGTCAGAATCAACTATGCTTCGAAAACGGTATTTGTACGTTTTATTGGAACGCACAGAGAATATGATAAAATTGATGCGGAGGTGATCTAATGATTAACCGCCTTATAAAAAATGAAAAAGACTATGACGTGGCACTATTACGCATTGAACAACTCATGAATGCCGAATCCGGCACCGCAGAAATGGATGAGTTGGAACTGCTGACAGCACTTGTGGAAATGTATGAAGAACGACATTTCCCGATAAACCCGCCTGATCCCGTTGACGCAATAAAATTTCGCATGGAACAGCTCGGGTTGGTTCAAAAGGACATGGTTCCTTATATCGGCACTAAAAGTAAGGTCTCTGAAGTTCTGAATGGTAAACGACCACTTACCTTGGCCATGATGAGGTCTCTGAATAAAAGCTTGGGTATTTCTGCCGAGGTTCTGCTGAAGGAGCCTGGCGCTGATTTTCCGGAACATATTCAAGACATGGAGTGGTCCAAATTTCCTCTAATTGAAATGGCAAAACGCAACTGGATTCCCAGGTTGGACGACACAAAGGAAAAAGCCGAGGAATTGTTGCGTGATTTTATTGAACAAGCGGGCGGACTGGAAGCTGTCCCAAATGCATGTTTCCGTCAGGGAAAAAAAGGCAGATATAATCCTAAGATGGATTTATTTGCCCTCACCGCGTGGTGCATTCGTGTGCAGTCTCTTGCCCGAAAAAATCCTTTAAAAACAAAATACATTAAGGGCTCAATCAAATTGAGCACTTTGCAGGAAGTCGCACGGTTGAGTTATTTTGATAACGGCCCTTTGCTTGCAAAAGAATATCTTGAGAAACATGGAATTCATCTGATTGTGGTCCCTCACCTCCCAAAAACATACCTCGATGGCGCTGCTATCCTGTTGCCGGATTCGACTCCGGTCATAGGCCTAACGCTTCGCTATGATAGAATTGATAATTTCTGGTTTTGCCTTTTGCATGAGCTTGCTCATGTTTCAAAACACCTATCGGAATCCGATCGACTTATTATAGATGACCTGGACCTCCGAGGGAAAAAGGTTGAACCAGAAGATATAATAGAACGAGAAGCAGACGAAATGACACGTAATGGACTTATTCCAAAACAGGTTTGGGACAAACAACCTATTTCCGGAAAAGCATCGACAGAGGAAGTATACACCTTAGCGGAAAAATTAAAGATTCACCCTGCGATTATTGCAGGAAGAATCCGTTTTGAGCAGAACAACTATAAGTTGCTATCCAGGCATGTCGGCAATAAACAAATTCGGAAACACTTCGCCGATAGTTTTGCTGCAAAGGCCTCGTAAAAAAGGATAATTCATTTTTTTTTATTATAGAATGACTGTGAATCAATATGTAAAGGTCCAACCACGGCATAAATCATGGAATTGATTGTTAAATATAATTTCAGCACTATATTGAAAATTTAGATGTTTCAGCAATGAAACAATACGGAAAGCGTCCGTATATACCCATAAATTTCAATATTTTTTCAATAGGCGAGAGTCATTTCTCGTTTTAATCTATATGAAAGAAATAATTCTTTTTAAACAATAGTTGGCCTGGAAATAATATAAAACGCCATGACAGCTGTAATAGTCCACCTGCTTTTTATGACCCACACTTCAAAGAAGGGAAATCGATCAAAACCGTTGCAATACAACATCATATAGTGTATTTTATCAGCTCAAGATACAATATATCGCTATTGGAGTAAATGTCGAGATATGGACGGAAACTGGATTAAAAGCATACTTTCAAAATCAAGACAGATCATAGTCGAAAACGACTCGGAAAGGCAACTTATTCAGAGGCTAATTGATTATTCCTATGAATATGCCAACCAAACTGGAAATGGTGTCGGAAAGTATCTTGCCGCATCCTTTGACCTTGTTGTAGCAGCAGACTACTATTCTGCCATAACACATACGAAATGGCTATACTGTCCAGGGTCATTTTCAAAAACCGCTCCACGGCTCTATTACCATTTCACAAATTGCTGCCCTTTTCATGTCCTTCAGAAGGAATTCGTTTTCAGCCCTGCAAAGAAGCCGCCTTCGGGTAAGATTGGGAGAGCGACCTCACGTCTTCTCCTTGATTTCTATCAACAACTGTTCGAAAAACGTGGCCGCAGTGAAAAAATACTTAAAGGCTGTGAACCGGTAGATACTGTCATCCTTGATGAGGCAAGAAAAATGATAATTTTTGCTGAAATCAAAGCATCACCGCTTCTAACGTTGCCATTAAGTATGCCATCAGAAAGAATGTACACGGAAAAAGGTGGCGAAAGGGTGCCATTATCTCACCAGATTACCAACAATACCAGTTTGTTTGAAAAAGACATAGAGATACTCGTACCTGTAAAAGATGACGAACACTGGAACAGTAAGTATTTCCCTCTTGGCAAGGTAACTGATGTGCAAGATTCTGAATGGGCGCAGAAAGGAATCCTCACCTTACTTCAGAATGATCAATTCCTACCAGACTACTTTAAATTCTGGCTTGAAGCCCTTAGAGTCTATCCTCAGAAAGAGCAAATACCGATATTCTGGTTCACGAATGCTTGTGGTACACCACGCCCCGTTCCGCCTGACTGGGCCAAAAGGCGGGTGGGCACAGGCTATGAATCAATCTCGGACACCAAGACAAGTGTTGGTATGGATAGGACTGATGACATCAAAAAGGGCATCTTTCAGACTTTAAAGCTCGGTTCACTTGGTAAGCCCCTCCAATCAGAATGGATATTCCGAGTTGCCCTAATATCGAATATTCATGCTGCACGCCATTTTGATGAATATCTTGGTTCGATGAAGGATATTGTCTGGACACTCGATACAAAAGGTAATGCAAAGAAGATATCAGATTTGCCCCCGGACCAAGCTATTTATAACCTATGCGATGGAATTGTTGCTCTGACTACGACAATTTCTCGCGATGAATGGGTTTCCGAGCTGTTCACCTTCTAAAGGCAAACAAAATGATGCTTTATATGAAATTAAGGTCAAATATACGAATTAAGGACGATATAGATCTTGCTAAACGAGAACTTTCCACTATGTTTGACGAAGTTTCTTCCATCGCAAGTGGGAAATATTTTGAAAAGGCGGGAATACCAGCGGGAAACACACGCCACACTAGTCCGGTCGGCTTCACATGTAAAACTGCAAAGCAGCCCATTGATAACGTACTTCGTTCAATAAATTTTGTACAGGAAGTCTGGATAAAGAAAGATGATCCGATTCTAGATAACTATAAATACAGAAGCCATGGTTATGCAAACGGCAAGCATGTAATGTTTGTACCCCTGATGGCTTCATCCGAGCTTCTCGAAAAGACATATAATGGCAGGTTATCTGAAGAAAACCACGAAAATCTTAACCGTTACCTTGCTGGCGAAAAAGTGGCGATGTCAAAACTTTATCACAGAGCAGTTAATCTGCAATCTTCATCTACGCAGCATGTACACGGCCTTCACAAATATAAGGCTAAATTTTTTCCCCGTTTTGTTCGTTCCCTTATTGTTACGCATATTGAAGATGTCCCTTCTAACCTCCATAATGAAAAAACCATCCTTGACCCATTTGTCGGTAGCGGCACGGCTTTAGTTGAAGCATCTATTCTTGGTTTCCGCTCTTACGGCCTTGATATTGACAAATTATCATGTGAGATATCAAAGGCAAAGCTGGCAATTCTGGGTTTTGAATATAAAGAAACACTTGAATATATCCGCGAGATAGAAACATCGCTTCAAAGGTTTTCACGACATGTTTCCAGTAAAGAAACCTATTTATACCGGTTCCCTTCGATTATTGGCAAAAAGTTTCAGCGTTGGAATGCAACTGACGAACAGGCTCAGTACGAAAAGGAAATATCTTCAATCCTTGATTTCCTTTCTACCATAAGAAATACCAAGCTAAAAACGCTGCTTAGTATTTGCATTAGCGATGCCCTCTGCAAAAAATTTAATATTCGCATGATGGGGACTGGCTCCGGACGTTTTGCTCTAGAAATCTCTAAAACAGAACTCACATCTCTTGTTAATACAAATTTTAGAAACTTAATGAAGATTCTATTTTCTACGGCAAGTTTGAAAAAAAGGTCTGGTATACAACCAGCACATAGCGAAGTCCATCATGGTAACGCGAAAAAGATGCCCTTTCCAGATAACCAAATGTCCCTTGTCGTTACATCACCTCCCTATCTTCCTGCATCTTCAGGACGCGAGAACTATTTGGTCGGGAAAGCGATATCCATGACAGCACTGGATTTGGTCAAAGAAAAGGAACTGGAAGCCATTGATCTGAATAGCGTTGGTTCAATTAGAGCGCTTAAAGGAAACGATGATGGAAGTTTGCCCAAAGCAGTCTACCATCTTATTAATTGGTTGGAGAATGACCCTTTAAGAAACATAAAGGCAAAACCTGTTCTTAATTATTATTTGGATCTAAAACAGTCGCTACGAGAAACCATAAGGGTATTGGCAAATGGTGGCGCTGCAATTTATATAATCGGGAAGACAAGTGCTTTTTACAATGCAAAGACTCGTGATATTTTATACCAGGTCAAGTGTGATGATATTTTTTCGGAGTTAGCTGAAGATATAGGGTTTGAAATTGTTGAAAAGACCGATATAGAACTTGACAAGAAAAATAAAAATGCACGGCCTCGTTCACTCGATTCCTACTTCGAATCAGCTTTCGTTATAAGAAAATCAATATAGACGTTCGGTGGACGTCATAACTTCACACCGTTTGTGTATTAAATACATGGCAACCAAGCACTTCAGCGGACGCAAAAAAGCCGCGCCGCTAAGCTTTTCGTCATCCGGAGAATATAGAGAATCTATCCTCAGGGGACATTAAAATGTGACCCCTTAGATGTGAGGACTATTCAAATGACATTGGATGATGAGCTCGTTGATGCGGTCGATAAACTTGTAAAAAAGCTAAAAACAAATCGCTCTGCATTTGCGCGAAAAGCGTTGCGAGAGGCTGTTAAACAAGCAAATATTAATTCCCTCGAAAAAAAACATAAAAAAGGGTATGAGCGTTACCCGGCCAGCAAACGTGAGTTCAGTGTCTGGGAATCAGAGCAAGAGTGGGGTGATTAATGAAGCGGGGAGAAGTGAGATGGTATAAATTTAAGAGCCCTGACGAAAAACGTCCGGTAGTTATATTAACGAGAAATTCAATTGTAAAAGCTACGACTTAATCTGACAGTTCGTGGTTGTCAAAAGAGATAGTCACGGCTATCTTTCCTGCAGCCTGCTGCGAAGTTCTTTGACCTCTGTGCGCAGGTCAAAAAGCTCTATGCATTGTTTAATAGTGGCTTTAACATCCTCTGCTTCCCAGGGCTTTGTCAAATATCTGTCTATCCCGCCCTTGTTAACCTGTTCAAGAACAAATTTTACATCCTCATGACCGGAAAAAACAACGCAGACCATATCAGGAGACTGCTCCTTAACTTTACCCAGCAACTCAAAGCCGTTCATTTTAGGCATTTTAATATCTGCAACAATCACTTTACAGGTTATGTCTTGCAATACTTCCAGGGCCTCCTCACCACTGTTAGCCAGAACAATTGAATAGCCCTCATCACTGAGATCTCTTTCCAGGGCTGACAGAACCTTACTGTCATCATCAACAATAATTACAGTAGAATTTTTTATCATTTTCCTCTCCATGTCAAAAACATGATATATTATTTTTTACCCTTGCAGCCTTTTTGTGTAAAAGCTCATCAATAGAGGGACATTCATTCTCAGCTATAGCCCCCTTTTTGAAGATACTCATTCATATCCGACAGTCCGACTTCCCTTAGTCTTTTAACCGTGCTTCACCTGCAGCCGATGCCTGCTGCATTGCATTCAGCAGACGGGCTTTCGCCTCATCGAGCGTGCCGGAAAATCTGCCGCCCCCGGCATTACGATGCCCGCCTGCATGGAATCCGACCTCGCGGGCAATATCACCAATACTGAGATGGTCTCCGTATGAACGTGTTCTCCAACTCAAGCGAATGCTTCCATCAAGGTTGTCGATCAGAATAATACCATAGTTATAACCCTTTATCTGCCGCTCGACGAGCTCCTTGTAGAGCCTGTCAAAGTCTTTCCAGTCGGCACTGATTATTTTCTGCAACTCATTTTGTGCCCCTACATCAAGTACCAGCAGGGATAATCGCAGCTCGGGTATAAATTCCGTGTGATCGATAGCCCAGACCAAAAATGTGAACTCCTGCATCTCAAAATTGGTATCAACAGCCTTCTCATGATGTGCCCCTGCAGCTATTAAGTCGGCGGCAAAATTATATTCTCCCGGATGCATTTCATTTTTAAAATTTCTTGAATCATACAGCAATGCCCGGTAGAGACAGTCGGCAACATCAGGCGGCGTTTGCACACCGGACGGTTTAATAAAGTAATCATACAGCAGTTGAGCGGTTGAAGATGTCTTAATATTAAAACACCGTTCAGGAATTGTTGTTTGTATATCGCCGGGGAAATGGTGATCAAGGTTAATCACTTTGTTAAGATCTATCCGGGCACTAATTTCTTTCCAGTCCTTTCCTAAAAACTGAGTCCAGTCACACCCGTCAACCAGTACAATTATGTCATACCTGCCAAAATCAAAAGAATCAGCAGTCCCAATACTGACGTTATGAATGTTCGGAAAGTTTTTCATTCCCGGGGGGATACGAAAAAAACTGATAACCTCAACGTGTTTATATTGCTGTTCCAGCAGCCATGTAAGTGCCAGGGCAGTACCCACACAATCTGGGTCAATAGGATCAGAAACTACAATTAACAGATTACCGGCCTGGTGCATCAGGTTCTGGACCTGGGCAAGAATGTGTTTTGAATCTTCTTTTGTCATCGCACTGCATATGAAGTTGTTTTTGGTCTAAGATTTTTACCCTTATCAATTTACAGGTTGGACATAAACTGTATCCCTGCCTTGTAAACTGTGTCAAGGATCTCGGGATGGTTTTTAACAACGCCCCTACCATGTTTTTTCCCGCGTGTTCCGGTTACGGTAAGCACATCAGTGGTCTCCACGCGATGCAGACGCAGCAATATAATCATTTGTTCTACAACATTGTCATATGCGGTAGGGTTAGGCCACATCCATGAGCATACTACAACGGCTTTTTTCTTTTCCGGCATCTTTCGTGAAAGATACGGGTTTGCCAGGCAGTCCCAGCGGTCCATAAAATTAGCTATAATACCGTTTTCTCTGGCTGTATAAATAGGAAAACCCACTATCAAGCCGTCCATCGCGTAGAGCTTATCATATATCACCGAAGTCATATCATCGTTTAATGCACAGAGTGTCTTTACATCACCCTTACGGCAGGCCCTGCAGCCTGTGCACGGTTTTATAGCATGGTCACTTAAATACATTCTTTCAACCAGGGCACCATTGTCCCGGCCGACTCGCAGCAGCTCATCTATAACAACATCGGTATTACCTCCTTTGCGTGCACTTGAACACACTGCCAGAATTTTTTTACCTGGTTCAATATCAGAAAGTATTTCAGGCTGATTGGACCATCTTGTGATATGTACCGGTTCCGTCCCCGGCTCTATATCTTCCTGTTTCCGTGAAGAAATCATATCCTGCTTAAGTCCCTCCGGATCTTTAATTCGTAATATCAGCGGTTCATATCCGCCCGGGAAAATTTCATAGACCGACCTCCAGAATATTTCTTCTGTGACTGTCTTAGACTCTTCATACGCTGCAATTTTTTCTGAGTTATATATAATCCGGTCTTTCCAGCGATCTTTGATAACCGGTGGAAAAATCTCACACAAAGCATCAACCTTTTCAAAAATCCCATCCTGCCATACATACTTCATTGTACACCTCTTATGGAATTTACATTCATCTGATACGCCCTTTATCTTGCAGCAATTAAGAAAAAAATATAAGATAGCGTTGAAGTTTTTTAGCAAAATTTCGATAACTATGTAAAACTTAATTAGGCCTATTATATAAAACGGATTTGATTATGAAGCAACCTAATTCTAAACATACAATCAGACTGCTGCATTTCTACAGCGTTATTATGGTAATGCTCCTGTCTTTCTCCTGTTCGGGGTGCACTTACTTCAAAACCAGGACTGATATTAGTGAAGTGCCGCTTGATACTGCCGAGATGTATTCTCAGGAACTTGCCCTGCACTACGTCGTTGAAAAAATCAATGCCACACAATACGGCATTCTCATGGTAAACAACGTCAGCAAAGGCACTAAGATTATTGACTACCACGAACTATATCTAAAACTTAAAAAACAGACCACACGTGTTCGCAGCACACACTATGTTGCACATATAATAGAACTTACTAATTACTGCAACACCTCAGAAAGCACTAGTGCCCCCCTGAATCTGTTTGAAAAAACATACACGGTGTCTCCAAAAGATGCAGAGCAATTAAGCACATCCCTTTTGTCGCTCGGTGTTAAACCATGCGCCCTTGAGGACAGCATGTAAGGCTGTCCTCAACCACCACACTTATAAGTTTTAATTTTTTTACACTTCTTCAATATGTTTCCTGCTCAAATATAATCTTTTACATATTTGACGTTTAGTAACCGCAGGTTACTATAAAAAAGCCTGCCGACGTGCTCAGGGTGGTAAAGTCAAGTGCGGATTTAATATAAAACGTATTTGCTAATAATTCACTCATTACTCGGCACTCATTACTTTTTTCGTCATTACCCCTTGACCTCGGCAAACTCATGTTTATATTTTGAGTGAGGCAAACAAAAAACAAAAACCGAAAGGAGGTGTTTAGCATGGCAATCACACTATGGAGATATAGAAGACCTTTTGAGGGACTTACAAGTTTTTTTAGTGATTTTGATTCCTGGTTTGACAAAGATTTTTTTGAAGGAACTACGGTAAAAAGCTGGGAGCCTGAAGTTGATATCGAGGAAAAAGACGGCAATTATCTTATTAAAGCTGATCTGCCCGGCATGAAGAAAGGTGATATTCATATTGAACTGCATAATGGCTACCTCACCATGAAAGGAGAGCGGAAATCTGAACACGAAGACAAGAAAGGGGATTATCACAGATATGAGCGAACCTACGGCAGCTTCCAAAGAAGCTTCAAAGTCCCCGAAGGAGTCCAAGAAAAAGACATTAAAGCAAAATACCATGACGGAGTACTGGAGTTGAGCATTCCCGCTCCGAAAGCAGCGAAGCCCAAGGCCATAGAGATAAAGGTTGGTTAACGTATCATGACCTGTGAAAAAGGGGTTTAAAAAAACCCCTTTTTTTGTGTGCAAAGATATGCGTGCAACCGGTGTGTTACAGATATTTACTGATTAACTTAATTTTTTTGGTTCGCTACAGCAATTGCTCTTATTGATACCGCCACATACAACGCATGATTTGTTTTTGGGGCCACGAGAGCATTGCTCTTTTTTCTATAGCCCTTGAGCACTGCAAAGGCTGAGGTGGTAAAAGCAACTGCGGCGATGCGAGCAAGGGGCGATAGTGTTAATTCTGAATATTCCAGCGAGCACATAGCCCGCAGCAATCAAAATCAAAGACCTTCGCTAAGTCATACCCCTCAATATAAATGTGACGCTGTAATAGAATATTTTATCATTCCCTCCTCTTACTTGACAACACTTTGTACAAATAGTAATGAAATAGTGACAAGACAACTATAAATATACCTATAATTTACTTATTTTTCCACCTGCCGCTTCTATGTCAAAGACTGACGAGGGATGCAATGCAAAAAAAATTTTCTGCTCTATTGCGTGCCTATATTTTATCATGGCAGGATTACATGCGCCAGCCCACACCCAGGCAGCTTATTATCCTTCTGCTTCTGATTATTCTCATACAGTAGGATGCAGACACAAACCATGACACAAACTATGTCTACCAATTCCAGTCTGGCTTTCACACGACTAAATAGTGCTACATTGCTTATTCACCTTTCCGGCTGCTGGAAGATTACGGACAATCTGCCGGATGCTGCAGAGGTTTTCAAGCATATAGAATCCGATCCCGACATTAGGCACATATCTTTTGACACCCATGACCTTACAGAGTGGGACAGCAGCCTGCTGACATTTCTTATAAAAATTATTGATCAGTCAGCCCTCAAAAAAGTAGCAACAAGAAAGGACGGTCTCCCCCCGGGAGTACAGCGCCTGCTCACGCTTGCCCGTGCTGATGCAGCTGCAAAAGAAGCTCTGCAAAAACCCGCTGCGCAGTCTTTTCTATATACTATCGGCTCCGGCGCTCTTGTCTTCATGCGGACTGCATATGAAATGCTCGATTTCCTGGGAGAGGTCTTTCTGGCATTTACAGCTCTATTGCGGGGCAAGGCCCGCTTGCGCGGTTCTGATTTACTCTTATTTATCCAGGATTGCGGTGCCCGCGCCCTGCCGATCATTTCTCTTATCAGCGTACTGGTAGGCCTGATCCTGGCTTTTGTCGGCGCTGTGCAGCTCAGATTGTTCGGTGCTCAAATCTATGTAGCCGACCTGGTCGGAATTGCCATGGTGCGTGAGATGGGTGCCATGATGGTCGCGATTATCATGGCCGGCCGTACCGGTGCTGCCTTTGCAGCTCAAATCGGCACAATGCAAACAAATGAGGAGGTCGATGCCCTGGTAACTATGGGCATCTCACCCGTAGAATTTCTGGTAGTCCCGCGCATGCTGGCACTTGTGCTCATGATGCCCCTGCTGTGCCTATATGCAGACTTTATGGGTATTCTGGGAGGCACACTGGTCGGCGTGGGGATGCTTGATTTGTCTTTTGGGCAGTATTTTCAACAGACCAAGGCTGCAATCAGCCTGACCGACATTTCCCTGGGAGTGGCAAAAAGCACTGTTTTCGGTCTGCTGGTTGCACTGGCCGGCTGTCTTAAGGGCATGCAGTGCGGACGCAGTGCTTCGGCAGTGGGCAGTGCTACGACTTCTGCCGTAGTAACTGCAATCGTTGCCGTCATTGTCTCAGACGGTATCTTTGCAGTTATTACAGACATTATAGGTATTTGATAAAAATATTATTACAACACGATGACAGAAACATTCGAGTATATCAGGGTTGAAAATCTCACCATGGCTTACGGCAGTTTCGTCGTTATGCAGGATCTCGACTTTACTATTCAGCAGGGGGATGTTTTTATCATCATGGGCGGCAGCGGCTGCGGCAAAAGCACACTCCTGAGGCATTTGATCGGCCTGAAAAAGCCTGCCGGTGGTCGGGTTTTGTACGACGGTATCAGCTTCTGGGAGTCGAACTCCCTGGAACGCGACCATATGATGAGACGTTTCGGAGTTTTGTATCAAAGCGGGGCCCTGTGGAGTTCCATGACCCTGGCTGAAAATGTTGCTCTGCCGCTACAGGAATATACGTCACTCAATCCTGCTCAAATTCGTGATGTTGTCAAACTTAAACTGGCCCTTGTCGGCCTGTCAGGTTTTGAAGAATTCTATCCATCCGCAATCAGCGGCGGCATGCGCAAGCGCGCCGGGCTGGCACGGGCTATGGCCCTGGATCCTGATATCCTCTTCTTTGACGAGCCCTCTGCCGGCCTGGATCCGCTAAGCGCCCGCCGCCTGGATGACCTTATCCTGGAGCTCAAGGATAGCTTTGGTACCACCGTGGTAGTGGTAACTCATGAGCTTGCCAGCATCTTTGCAATCGGCAATAATTCAGTGTTCCTTGACCCGGAATCAAAAACCATAATAGCCACCGGGCACCCCAAAACACTTCTGGCCGAATCACAGGATCCGAAAATCATAAATTTCCTGACACGCGGCGAACAAAAACAGAATCCCGACAAAGTCGGGGTTACTAATTACCATTAGCGAGGTTTACATGCGCAGACAGGCAAATCCGACGCTTATAGGGGCTTTTCTTTTGGGCTCTATCATCCTGGCGGTAGTCGGGGTTCTGATTTTCGGTTCCGGAGATTTTTTTGCCGAAAAAAGGAATTTTGTTTTGTTCTTTGATGGATCGGTTAAAGGGCTCACTGTCGGTGCGCCCGTAATGTTCAGGGGCGTAAAGATAGGCTCAGTAACCGATATCAAAGTGTGGTTCAACAGAGAAAATCTTAAAATCTGTATCCCGGTATATATCACCATAGAACCCAGCCGGTTTACGTTCATTGGGACCGACTCGGCCCTGCGAAGTCGTTTAAAAGAGTCCGACAAAACAGAGCTCATGAACAGCCTGGTCACACAAGGCTTACGGGCGCAACTGCAGATACAAAGCCTGGTCACGGGCCAGCTTTTCATACAGTGTGACTTCTTTCCTGAAAAACCGGTTGTGCTGCGCGGCTTTGATCCCGAGCACTATGAAGTTCCCACAATTCCTTCACAGATAGATGAATTGACAAAGACCATAGAAAAACTTCCTCTTGAGGAGCTCGTCAATAAATTGATGCATGCCGTTGAGGGTATTGATAAACTGGTTCATTCACCCGAGTTAAGCGGCAGCATCAGCGCATTACAACAGGCCCTCAATGATTTCGGTGCACTCGTTAAAAACATAGATGGAGAAGTTGATCCGGTCGCTGCAAGTTTCAGCAAAACTGCTGAAGCCGCCCAGGCCGCCCTTGATCAGATAAACAAAACATTTGAAGCCATTGAAGGCACCACCGGAAAGGATTCACCGCTTTACCATGAAATAAACAATGTCATTGAAGACCTGTCTGCGGCAGTTCGCTCTATTCGCGTCATGGCAGACTATCTTGAACGCCACCCCGAAGCACTCATAAGGGGTAAAAAATAAGCCGGAGGAAACCATTATGAACAAACGCTTTTTTTGCACCGTTGCACTACTCATACTCCTCAGCTTTGCAGGATGTGCCAGAACCCTGCCCTCGCGCTTCTATCTGCTGCATACTGAGACAGACACCGCACACATCACACCACCGCAGGCAAAAAATGACATTGCCGTTGGTATCGGTCCCGTTGAACTTCCGGAATACTTACACCGGCCGCAGATCGTAACCCGCCTGAGCGGCAATGAACTTCATATAGCCGAATTTGACCGCTGGGCAGAGCCTCTGGATAAAAACTTTGCACGTGTCCTGGCGCAAAATATTACTGTATTGTTGGGCTCAGATCGTATTTTCGTCTACCCGTGGGACAAGTCTACCCGGATTGACTACCGGATAGCTGTGGATATCACCCGTTTTGAGGGAATCCTGGGCGGGCCTGTCACGCTGCAGGCCCGCTGGACCATATTCGGAGAAAAGAGTGCGGATATCCTGATGATACAGCAGTCCCGCTACACCCAATCATCAGGAGGTCAGAGCTATAAAGCCCTTGTTGAAGCTGAAAGTCTTTTGATCGAAAAACTCAGTCGTGATATTACAGCAGCAATTAACAGACGTTAGTCATAAAATAATTCTTGCTACAAATAATTGTGCTTTTCGATCAATCTTTTTTGCTGTTCACCAAAAAGACTTCCCAAAACATATCCTGTTCTGTTATTATATTTAAATTTTACACTAATTAATGTAAACCACTGGTACTGACCGACAATTAAAACTGCGGATCAGAGGTTGGGCGTGTACCTGTTTGGGCAGCAAGGGCAGGACGAGCCTCAGCCTGAACTATACTAATAGTCGTTCCAGCAAGCAGGTTGCCCGCAGCAGTCAAGCAGGTGCGAACCCAGCTTACACCCAATGTTAATTGTCCAGAAGTGCTAGTATTAACCGACAATTAAAATTGGGGACGGAGGGGCGTGCACCTGTTTGGGCAGCAAGGGCAGTGCGAGCCGCAACCTGAACTATACTAATAGTCGTTCCAGCGAGCAGGTTGCCCGCAGCAAACAAGCAGGTACGCGCCCCGCTTGCGCCCAATCTTAATTGTCCTCATGTACTAGTGAAGGGATTGTATAATGGAACACTATCATGCAATTGTAGTCGGCGCCGGCCCTGCCGGTGCAGCCTGTGCAAAAGCCCTGAAAAACGCGGGGTTGGATGTCCTGATTATCGAAAAAGATCCGCTGCCGCGCCATAAGATTTGCTCCGGAATTCTTTTTGGACAGACCCAGGAACTGCTTCAAAATTACTTCGGCCTGTTGCCGCCTGATGAACTCTATTGCACCCCCAAAGTTATCCCGGCATCACAAATTCAGCAATGGGACAGGGAAAAAGGATTTACACCGTACGTGTGGGAGCTGCCAAAGCAGGGCCACTCATTTCCTGAGCACTATTATAGTATCTGGCGCAACACATTTGACCACTGGCTTGTCAAACAGTGCGGGGCGGCCTTAATGAAAAACTGTCTGGTACAGGATTTTTCTTCCGACGGCAACAGGGTCAGCGTAGAGGTTTTGCAGAAAAAACATACCCAGGTTGATTCACGCGAGAAAGAAAAAGCATACAGGACGATAACCTGTGATTATCTTGTCGGCGCTGATGGCGGCAATTCACAGATACGTAAAATCCTGGATCCGGCCTGGACAAAACAGAGCGACCAGATAGTTGTTTTTCAGGCCTATTACAGCTTCTCGGAGATGGGCGCCCTGGAAGACGGCCATTGGTATGTTTTTTTCGAGCCGCAAATCGGTGAAATGCTTTGCTGTGTACACCGCAAAGATGATTTTTTGACCCTATGTGTCGGCGGATTTAAAGGTCGCAACCTTATTGAAAGCATGGAAACATTCAAAGCATTCTTGAGCGGGAACTTTCAGGTTGTGCTTGACAAACAGGAACGGGTTGAAGGCTGCTTGCTGCGCCTGGCTCCGCCCAATCTCGGTAAAGACAGAATACTGCTGACCGGCGAGGCTGCCGGGTTCATGTATCTGAACGGTGAAGGCATCAGTGCGGCAATTGATTCAGGCTACCGGGCCGGTAAAGCCCTGATCCGAAACATACAGCAGGGTGGCGATGTCCTGGAAATCTATCAAAGCGAGACTGCCGATATACGTGAGCATATGCAAAATTGTTTAGAAAGAACCCACTTCCTGACGGTATAACAGGCTATCGCTTTCGCCTGATTAAACGGTAGGCTGTCTGATTATAAATATCCGGACATATTCCGTGAATGACATGCCCGTCTACCTCCCAGGGGACACTGCCGCCTGCATACAGCAGATTCATAAAACGATAAGCACTCCAGTACAAATAACCGCACACTCCGCCTACATTGAAATGATCTACCTCGAAGTGCTGACCCGGCTGCTGACGCCATGTGCAGGAATGCTCAATACCAAGAATCTCTATCGTAACGCTGTACCTGTCTATGCCGACATACCCCTTACCGGTCATGTCTTTCGAGCTGCTCCCGGTGCGCAAAAGCTTAAAGTCATCTTTCTGCATGCGCTTCACCTCAACCTGCACCTTACCCATCTCGGGGCACAGCGCGCTAAACCTGTCGGGACTCGTTTCCCAGGGAGCCAGCCCCCCGTAATGAAGCGCGGCAAGTGAAGGATGTATAGCATTATACAGAGAGCCGCACAACCCGCCGCTGTTCATGGTGGTTGCTTTGAACTGCTGCCCCTCGGCATGGCCGTAGGGACACTCACCTTTAACCCCGGTAATGGTAACCTGTTCATAATGACGGTTGATTTCATTTTCTACAGCGCTCTTAAAGTCATCAGATACATCAACGTCGTAAAACTCTTTCTTTTCGTTCATAATAGTATCCCAACAAAATTATTCATATAACAAGGTCCTTGCGGCAATATCAAGCTCAAGGGCCTTCAGGTCACCGTTAAGCCGGTGAGCAAGCAGAAGCTGCTGCTCGGCTTCGCTTCCTTGCTCAATCATTTCCCGGGCATAGCCGACATGGTGTGCACAATTCAGCTCGGCTGCTTTGGGCATAACAAACGCAATTAGCCGCTCAAGTTGTGTTTGCATTGCTATAATCTCCCCGGTTTCAGGCTCTATAATATCAGCTCGTAATCCGTCCCGAATGGCCCGCCACCAGTTTTGTTCCAAAAAACCGGGGTTCAGCTTACTTGCCGGTTTTTGGGCACAATATGCATCCTGATAAGTGGCAACGGCAGCCTGTACAAGCGCTGCAAACACTCCCAGTCGCTTCACATCTGTCGGCAGGTCAAAAAACCTGAACTCCACCGTTCCCAAAGGCGGTTGGGGCCGAATACACCACCACAGGTCTCCCGGTCGGGTTATGTCACCGGCTGCAAGCATTTTCTCATAATAGGCATCAAGTTCACTGAAACGGGTAAAAGGGGGTGCAAACCTGCTGCGGGGCATACAATTAAAAAGATGAGTCCTGGTTGATACCAGGCCGGTTTCCTCACCTTCATAGTAAGGCGAATTTGCTGAAAGGGCCACCAGAGGATAGGTCCAGCGGCGCATTTCGTTCATTACATACAGGGCTGCTTCATCACTGCGCACACCCACATGGACATGCAGCCCGAAGGCCAGCAGGCGGTGGGCAATATAGTTATAATTATAGTGCACCCACTGGTAATGGTCTGAATCTACGAAAGGCTGAGCACGCCATGAGCCAAAGGGGTGAGAACCGCCGGCAACAAGCATCATCCCCAGCTGTTTGCAGCATTCTGCCAGGGAGGACCTGGCCTTACATACTGCTGCAACAAGGTCATCAACTGTTGTAAAAACCCCCGTGCGATTTTCCAGCACACACAGCAGCAGTTCATAGCAGATCTGCTCACGCATTTCAGGATCCAGCCGGGCCATAACATCATCCACACGGGGACACAGCTCTGCTGTTACAGGATCAATCAGGTGAAATTCTTCCTCCACTCCCAAGGTGGGATAATCATTTGGCTTAAACGGTACCATACTCATAGAGATACCCGCTGTTATATTCTCTTTTTAGCTGCCTGCAGTGCCAGTCCGACCAGGATTGTAATTCCCGATTCCAGGGCCGCATCAGCAAAATCAAAATTACCGGAATGCAGCGGCGCACACGCCGTTCCCATGCCCAGCCGAAAAAGCAGTGTGGGTACCTGCTGCGAGAAAACACCGAAATCATCAGACCCCGTGCTCTGCTCGGATAATACGTCGACTTTTTCACTTCCCAGTAAATTACCGGTTACGGTCTCAAAAAGGCTGTACAGATCAGGCTGGTTGTATACAGCCGGACAATAACCGTCATAATGTATTTTTGTCCGGACACTATCCTGATCGGCTATCCCGGCTATTACCACACCGAATTTAGTTAGAATCTCCTGCCGTATGGTTTCATCCATCGAACGGATGGTACCTCGTATGGTGGTTTCATCAGGGATGGTATTGTGCTGTCGGCCACCGCGTATTACGCCTACACTGATCACACACAGGGGCCGACCGTCACTGTCATAACGGGTAAGATCACTAATTGCCCTCACAATCCGGGCCGCACTTAAAATAGGGCTTATGGTTTCATGCGGCCGGGCACCATGCCCGCCTCTACCCTTTACTTTTATGGTAAACCGGTCATTACCGTATGTTACAAAGCCCGGCTTGGCTGCAACCACACCGCACTCCAGATACGGCCAGGCATGCAAACTGAAAATTGCTGCAGGCAGCCGGCTGCCCAGGGCACCCTCCTTGACCATCAGCTGAGCACCGTTGGTACCTTCTTCGCCCGGTTGAAAAATCAGCCTTACCGTACCGGCAAGACGGTCGCGCAGCCGTGCCAGTATACGGCCGGCTTCCAGAACACACACCATGTGCCCGTCATGACCGCAGCTATGAGCCCTGCCCGGACAGTGCGACTCGTACGGCTTACCTGTTGTCTCCATAATCTTAAGTCCATCCATGTCTGCCCGCAAGGCAACAACCCGACCGGGCCGCGTGCCGGTAATCGTTGCAACAATACCTGTTTGGGCTACGCCCTCTTTTGTTACCTCAATTCCTGATTCCTTGAGCTCCTGAACCAACAGTTGTGCCGTAAGCTTTTCTTTAAATGATTCCTCGGGAATTTGATGCAGCCGGTGCCGCAACGCGACTGCCTGTTTCAGGACAGCCCTGACCTCGCGCCTGATAATGGTTTTCATCTGCCATACCGATATGTTATATGTCCTCAGCTCAATAAATAATTTAGTTATATCACAATTATGTTTCATATCCACTGTTTAGTAATATAATCAATATGTGCTATACTGTTTTTTCAAACGGATATCTTTTAGTAATGAAGTTTCAAATCAAACAACAATGCCATGGAATTAAAAAAAACGCTCTACAAACTTCAGACAGGTCAAAAACTGAAAATTGTTGCCCTGGGTGATTCGCTCAGCTATGGCTGGATGGTTGAAAAAGGCTACCTTGCTTTTCTCAAGGAAAAGCTGATGGTCAAGTACCCGCGAAGCCTGGTTTCCATAAGTAACCGGGGCCTACCGGGTGATACGGCCCGGGGAGGACTGCATCGTCTGCAGGAACATGTTTTAGATGCCCGTCCCGACCTGGTACTGGTCCAGTTTGCTCTCAATGATGCATTTTCAGGGTATAGTATCGAAGAGTTTCAAAGCAATATTCTGGGAATAATAGATGGTATCAAAAGCAGCACTTCTGCTGAAATACTGCTTATGACCTCATCTGCTCTTGAGGGCAGCGATCAGGCCATAGCTGAACAGTATTATGACTCCCTTAAACAAATTGCCGCAAAAAAATCCGTACCTATTGCCTGTGTTCATGAATACTGGCAAGAGAAAATACGTGGCGGGGTACCCTTTGACAGCCTTGTGCAATATGATCGCGTACACCCGACTGTCGACGGCTATCGTCTCATGGCCGAGGCCGTAATGCAACTGCTATAGCAAATCCCCTGGTTCGTGATTGACACATAAATCTTCGGAGCAATGCCGGTCGTACTACGGCAGGCTGAATTTCAATGTTACATCACTTCTAATCTATACAGGGACTGGTTACGCCACACAAGCGGCGGATTTCCGAGTTCTTGCTGGTTCACAACCCTGGCTATCATGAGATAGTTTTGCGCTATCTCATGACGCTCAACCACCCGGCACTGCATCCATGCGGCAGCATCTACAGGAACAAGGGCCGTGCCCTCCTGTGGCGGCAGCGTTTCTATTGAGAATCGTTCAAACTTGTCTTCCGCATCCCCACGGGCACTGCCCACCTGCCAGACAAGCTCCTGCTGCCCTTCCGCGGCAATAACCAGCGTAAATTCCCCGGATTGCTCTATGAGCTGCGCCGTAAGATGGTCCTGGGCAACACTGACTGCCAGAACAGGTTCTGTTTCTGAGATAAATTGTGCCGTAGCCGTCATAATATCCCGTTTATCCCCATGGGCCGTGCTGATAAACACTACCGGACAGGGCAGCCAGCCGGTTACTGAATCGGTTTTACTCATGATAGGGGCCTCCTGTTACAGTTTGCTTTTGCTCTGCAAAACATTATGCAAAAGTTTGGTTTTGCAGTATGTTACGTACACCTTCAATCGTGGCTTGCGACAAGAGCGCTTTGGCAAGGGACTGGGTATGAGATATGGTCAGTTGTGCAACAGTTCTTTGCACTGAAGATAAAAAGTGCGGATCCACACTAAAACTCCTTATGCCGATACCGATAAGAAAAGGGATATATTCGGTTACATGGGCCATTTCACCGCAGATGGAAACATCCTTATCCGCTTGCACGGCAGCATCGACAATCTCGGCAAGCCCTCTGAGCACTGCGGGGTGTTCAGGACAATAAAAAGCAGCCACCCTTTCATTAGCCCGGTCAACGGCAAGCATATATTGGACAAAATCATTAGTTCCTATGGAAAAAAAATCAGCCTCGCGGGCAAGGTCGGTAATAATACCGATTACGGAGGGCACTTCAATCATAGTCCCGATTTCCGGGTCAGGGCAATGGGGAAGGCTTTCGCGGTGCAGTGCATCAAGACATTCAAGAACGGCTGCCCGTGCCACACGAAACTCATCCAGTGATGAGATAAGCGGAAACATTATCCTGAGCTTTGTTGCATCAGCGCCTGCACGCAGTATTGCCCGCAACTGCTGTTCAAATAAATCCCTATAATTGAGTGCAAAACGGATTGACTTAAGACCCAGCTCCGGGTTGGCTTCCACCGGCTTGTCCTCATAGGCCCACGCTTTCTCACCACCGATATCCAACGTGCGGATGGTCACCGGTTTGCCGCACATCCCGTCAAATAAATGCTTGTAGATAGGATACTGCTCCTCCTCTGAAGGAAAAGTCGTCCGGATTAGAAAAGGAAATTCAGTTCTATAAAGCCCTACACCTTCGGCCTTGAGCTTAAGTGCAGGTGCTATCTCACTCAAAATATTAATATTGGCCAGGACTGCTATACGAGTGCCGTCCTTAGTCACCGTTGCAGCAGGCCGTGCGTGTGTTTCAGGTTCTACCTCTTTGATTTTGTTGCGCTGCTCAAAGCGTTCGACAACATTTTTTGAAGGGTTTATATAAACATTACCAATCTCGGCATCGATTAAAACCGGCGTGTCATCAGGAACCTCGATCAACTCCATCCGGTCGACAATAACCAGAGGAATCTGTAAAGATCGCGAAAGAATGCTGACATGAGACGTCACCCCTCCACTGACGACAATAATCCCCTGAACATTCTCAGATACCAGTTTCAGCACATCCGATGGATACAGCTCAGGTGCAATCACAATGCGCTCTTTTTTAATGTCAGGATGCTGCTCGACATTTTTTGCAAGGTTCTTCAGGATCCGATTGGCAAGGTCTTTAATATCATAGACTTTTTCCTGAATATAAGCATGCGGGCTCGCTGAAAACAGGGTGCAATAATCCTGGGCTACTGTGTTTACCGCAGCGGCCGCGGCGGAACCGTCTTTGATAAGGGCCGCCATTTTATCGACAAATTTCGGATCTTTCAGCATCATTGTGTGAGCAGCAAAAATAAGTGCAGCACTTTCAGGTAAACGCTCAGCACAAACGCCCTGAAGCTCCTGTATCTGTAATCTGGTTTTCCTAACAGCCTCATGAAAGTCATCAAGTGTTGTGAGAAAGTCTATTCCCGGCTTGTCAATCGACATTAGGGGGTAATCGGCTTTCAAAACAAAGGCCGGCGCATAGGCAAATCCTTCTGCACCGACTTTCCCTTTTACAAATTGAATCTTTTTGAGCAGGTCGGCATCTGCGGCCTGCCGGTCATTGTGCTGAAACTCCATGAGGATCCGGGCATTTTCAATTGCCCCTGCAAGCTGGGAAGCGATTGCACGCAGGGCCATAACATCAATTTCTGTAAAATAATTCTTCCGTTCATGCTGGACAACAAGCACACCTATCTTTTCAACACCTTTCTGAATAGGAACTGCCAGGAAGGATTCGAAACAATCCTCATCAGCTTCCACAAAATATTTGAAATGTGGATTGCTGCATACACAGCCTTCCCGGATCGGCTTCATATGCTGCATTGTTGTGCCTACCAGACCTTCACCGATTTTCATACGGATTACGTCAACAGCTTTGGGGTTCAATCCTTTGGTTGCTTTAAGCACAAGGTCATCACTGTTTTCTTCGTACAGATAAATCGAGCCGACATCGGCTTTCAAATGCTGGGCAACCATCACAACAGTATCTTGCAGAAAACTTGCTATATCATTGCTGCCGGCCAGCATAACAGCCAGTTCTCCGATATCACACAGAAGATTTAAATGATCAATATTGTTACGTTTCATAAGCGGATGTCTTGCTTAAGCAAATGGTTACCGGTCTATCTGATATAGAGATAATACATTCAAACAGCTATTGCAACCCCTCTATATACAGCCCGGAATTTGCATTGACAATCGTCGGGCTCTTTGCAATACATGTAACCATATCCAAGCGGTTTACTGTAAATGGCTGGATAATACACTCCTTGAAAGGATTTGTAGAAATTTTACTCGCAAGCCGTTACACGCAACGTTTCTGCAACAATGAAAAGACTTTCGCTTGAGCAACTGGATTTACAGGCTGACCTATACAATGCATCCGTTGCCGCATCTGGAGGCATAGATCCTTTTTGTTCACGAACAGACTGGATTATACCCTTCCACCAAGCCTTTATGCCTGCGTGCGATGTTTTTATCTGGCAGGCGCACGATAGTTTTGTCGCGTTGGCCGGGAATGTGTCACCTGATGGCCGGATGTTCTTAGCACCTCTGGAACCGCTGTGGAGATTTCCTTCACCGCTCGTAGGCCCTGATGCGCCGGATATGCTTGCAGCCCTTTTGCAAAGCAACCCTCCTGATCCTGACCTGCGCGGCGTTCACCTTATCATGTTCGGACTGCCCGACAGCCCTGCTTTCATACAAGCTTTGATTGAAAAAACAGCTGGGTACCACCATAAACCGTTTCTGTTAGAGCCGACCCAGCGCTGCACGGCTTCGCTTGCAGGAGGAGTTGATGGTTTTCTTCGTCGCCGGACCGCAAAATTCCGCTACAACCTGCGCCGGGCCTTGCGCAAAGAGCAAAAACAGCATATTACATTCCGTTACATTACAAACGTGACAGAGGATGCTATTGCAAAAATCTATGCAGAAATACTTGCTATTGAACGCACAAGCTGGAAAGGACTCAGCAGCCAGGGCACTGACCAGCCTCCCATGAAGGAGTTCTACCACTATATGTTACAGCGTATTGCCCCAGCGGGACAACTGCGGCTTATCATAGCCGTGCTTGAGAATAAACCTATTGGCTATATATACGGAGCAGTTGTCGGGAAGCATTTTCGCGGTTTGCAATTCAGCTTTGACCAACAGCATGCTGGGCTGTCCCCCGGTAACTTCATGCAGTATCGCATGATTGAATGGATGTGCAAAGAAGGGTGTGTGCAGTATGACTTTGGTATGCTGGTTCCGTATAAAAGAAGGTGGGCTGAAAGCATCCATACAACCCGGACAGTGTATCTGTATCCTATATTAAAACAAAGCTCGTAAGCCATGTAATTATAATTCGCTTTATAGCTGAATATGAGCGCCTATCAGCTTACCAGTTCATCAGCTTTCTTGTCTCTCACAGAGCTCACAAAGATACAGGAGTGTTTCACAAAAGTCCTTGAGAGCAGGTTTTTTGTGAACCTGCAATAAACGGCATGGATTTTATGGTCGAATAGTATAGCTCATTAGAGCATTTCTCTTTTTTCTATAGCCCTTGAGCACTGCGAAGGCTGATGTGGTAAGAGCAACTGCGGCGGTGCGAGCAAGGGACGATATTATTAATTCTGGATATTCCAGCGAGCACGTAGCCGCAGGCAGTCGAACCGCATCAGCCTTCGCTGCCTCAACTGTGAGGCTACGCTTTTTTGCGAAATGCTCTAGCTTATCAGTTCACCGACTTATCAGCTCTTTGTAAAAGACGTATCTTTGAAATAATCACTGATATAGACTATCTTCCCTGCCGCCATATATACAAGTGTTACGCCGCGGTTATGGTACGGTTCCCCTTTGCTGCTTATGCCTTTGTTTGTCCAGCATATACATGCTTTGTGGTCCTCAGCAATTGTATCTTCTATGGTAAATGCAAGTTCAGGATATTTTCGCAGCAAAGCTTTGAGAAATATAATAATGCGTTTTTTACCGGCAACCTCCCCTGATCCCGGGAAATCGAAAACGGCATCATCGGCCAAATGCTTTGCAAACTCTACAAAATCCCTTGTGTTCATCGTTGCGATGACAATCTTCGCTAATTTTATAGCTGCTAATTGTTCCTCCATAGGATTATCTCTCAGATTTCTCGTTCCATACCCGTTCTTCTTTTCTGCAGCAAGCTTTCCCATCCCGGCAGATAGGCATGCATCAGACTTTTAAATAATCTGCCGTGGTTGGGCCGGGATTGCATTAATCTGTTACCATAGGACTCTTCGCCGGCATCGATCCTCTTTGCCGGTTAACAATTGAGATCAAGCGCTAACAGTGCAAAAAGCCTGATCGACCACACGCGAAAATGGTATCGAGCTGTGGTAGAAATAACGCCCCAGGCCGATGGTAAAGATCAGAAAGCCGCAAGGGGCATATTCAAAGGCAACTGTAAAGGTTGATCTGGTCCGATCATAGGTAAAAGCAAACAGTATTCCTGCCCAAAAGGTACGTGCTACCGCTACACTATTTTGCAGCAGCTTATGGTCGTACTGTCTGTTATTGTTTGTATAGCCGTTTTTCCATATCGCGGTACTCCCCGGCAGCTGTTTGGGCCTTATCATACCACGTTTCAACTTCCGAAGGCAGGTCTCGGCCGCTACGGGACATGGCGTCAATATGTTTCAACAGCAACAATACAAAATATCGTTTGTCGTTTGCAAGATACTTGCAGCCCGGGCCGCATGATTTTTTCTTTGCGGCATGGGTCATAATATCGAACCCAACGAGCTGTGCTATCCGCTTGGCCTCATCAAAATCAAGCCGTGCAAAACCGCTATTATTGAATTTCATAATCAAAAAGGAAAACTAATGAATTAAATTTTTACAAGCCTCTACAGAAACTACGGTTTTTTCTCCAGTCCCATTGCAACGCAGCCGAGTGCAGGGCTTTTAGGCGGACAAGTTGCAGGGGGCCTTTTCTTTGGAGCACGCCAAGAAAAGTAAATTATCTAACTTCTTATATATTGATGTAACAAAAGCAGGCAGGAGTGTCAACATCGTGCAGTGAGAATAAAACAGCACTACCTAGCCCGCATTATTCATCAGCATGTAGTGAACACGCACTCCCCTCTGGTGTTTACTACAAAAAAAACTTCCGGCACGCCTGCAGTCTGCGGCATCGGGTTGGGCTGCAAAGGTGGTGCGAGCGATGTCCGGTAATCAAGAAAGTAGCTGTTTTTGCGAGCACATAGCCTGTAGCAAGCAGCCCGGTGTCGCAGACTAGCCGCTAATAGTCATGAATAATGCGGGCTAGCACAAAAAAATGCCCCCATCTATGGGGTGGGGGCTGTCGGTAACTTTTTTAAAATGACCGGGTTGTTTCAGGCTACTGTCGTTGTGTCAGCACTGAATCAATAGCCTGATACAAAGCCTCGACCAGGTGATGCTGATATTTGCCGGTTGGAACACCATTATAGATAACATGGGTTTTGCCCTGCATGATCTCCCGCCAGTAAGGAACTGACTGGTCGGCATAATCAATCGGTTCGTCTATGTTATAATTTTCCATATTCTCATAGTTCTTCAGGGCATGGTGGAAGAGGGTATCGGAATTCTCTGCCATAAATTCAATAGGAAGACCAATGACATAATCATAACCGTCATTGATGGCCTGCCAGTAGACCCGGTTGGTGCCGGAATATTTCTCGTCGGGGTCCCAAATCGGATCGGCAAACTCATCCTGGCACGTGACAATATTGGTCCTGCCGAATTTATATGTTTCCAGCAGCTCTTTGCAGTCTTCAAAGAGTTTATCCCGATAAGGCGGAGCAAGCTGCAGCCAGGCCTCCCACTGAAAAGCATCCCAGGGCATGCCGTGTACGGTTACTGCTACCGTAACATCAGAGCCTTCCGGGATAGTGTCCAGCCGATCCTTGAGCATATCCACAAAGGCCTGCCGCATGGGTTGGAAATCTCCCATCTGGGGGGCCATGATTACCTTTATCTTCTTGCCCGGATGCTTGTGTTCCCACTCCTCGATGTACTCAAAAACATGCCGGAAACTTGAATTAAATTCCTCGAAATGCGAGTAGATTGCCATGGGTGCAACCAGCACAATGGTTTCACAGCCGGCATCCAGCATTTCGAAAATTTTCTGTTTAGAAGAATAGTGGAACAGGTTTGTTTCAGAACGAAATTCAATATTGTCATATTTCTGGCCCAACTTGTCAAAAGCAGCGTTAATCATCTTGAAGGTCTCTTCCCAGTGGGGCAATTTTTTCTGGACAATGCCGATGTCATAGTAATAAAGCCTGGATTTGCCGGCCAGCTTACCGCACAGCGTGGGTGCACCGCCCAGACGGCCCTTATAAATGAAGTAGCCGTTGTCAAGATATATCCGCTTGGATGGCGGAGCCCAGACAACCTGGCCCTGCCTGTAGCGTTCAATATAGGGTGTGCCGTCAAAGTCTTCTTCATTGCCGAAGGCATCCACTAAGCGTGCGGGCGTAAACTCTTCGCGGGCATGCACATGGGCCGGATCATACAGGGCTACGCCCTTGTCCTTAAAGGCAAAAATTCTGAAAGGCCACGGCACAATCTGCGAAAAAATCTTATATACAATATTGTGCCAGAATGAGTGGACGTGCTTTTCCGGCAGAATCAGGGAGGTGGCAAAGACACCCACCTTACCGACAGGCACTGTATCCTGGGTTTTGTAAATCTCAAAGTAGTCCGGTTCCGGCCTTTTATTTTTGACCTTATAGAGTATAAAAAAGCCCCCGACTATAACTGCGAGTAAAACGATTATACTGATTAATACTGCCATACTGCCTCCTTATAGTTATAAAAACCGTATTAATGACTACAAGCTATTGAAGCTCCTTGGTGCTGTTGCCCGTGATCATCCTTTTAACCTCTTTATAATAAAAGCCGGGACTAGGTACTCAGGATAAAGGCTTATAGGAGCAGACGAGAAGTCGATAAGATGTAAAATTTCGGCTGGTAATGCAGCGATGCCGCAATGGGAAGTTTCTTGAATGCTTCCGATGGTGAAAAAATGTCAACATGTGCAGCTTGAAAAAACTTTGCAAAAATAAAACGGCATGAATCTTTAGAAAGCTTATTTACTATCTTCTTTTCAATATCATGACTGCCGGTCGCAGATCCATAAATCGTTTGCGCAAAAGGGCACGTCATCACATACGTGAAGGCACATATAAACAACAGTATATGAAAACATTTCTGCACAGGCATAAATTTGTCTCACGTGCATTTTTTACTTCGCTTACAATCCTACTATTATAAAATACATAGTCCCGGTGTGTCAAGGTAAAGCAACTGCTTATTCTTCTTTCCAATCCCGTATTCTAAAAAGGCACTCTTCTTTGCCGTCGCCCATTCTGGAGAGTATTTCCCATCGGCCTCTTTTATCACGCCGGGCAACTTCCACATCATATTTACATATAAAATCACAGGGCAGTTCGGCTATGCCCATCTTTTTCGTCATGTTGAGAAACGGACACCGGGTCAGGTGTTCATAATACACATCCTCACCGTCTTCCACTTCATGATCAATATAAAGCTCAAAACCCAGCACCGGAAAGCTCACCAGCTCCCGCTTCATAAGCTCTCCTACCGACAGCTTGCCGCCCGGAAAGTTTTTCCTAATGCGCTTCATGCCTTCATCATACAGCTTTTTAAAAACCGTTTCGCCCTGCTCATCGCCCAGTATCTTTTTTAAATCCAAATACAGGTTGATTCTGTCACTGGTATATGCCGCCCGCACTCTTGCAAGCTGCTCTTCAAGGGATAGCGGTTTCTCCGGCTTGGGGATTCTCATGATGGTCTCCTTTTAAATGAAAAAATTACCATTTCGGCAAGCCGCTGAGTCATAAAGGCTCAAAAAGACGTATCAGCTTACCGGCTTAAAAACTGGAGCATTTCCCTTTTTGCTATAGCCCGCAGCAATCAGACCAAAGGTGGCCAACGTATACGAATAAAATAAAATGTCTATGTACTAATAGGCTACTTGACAACAATCTTGCCTTCAAAGCGAAAGTGATCGGATTTTCGCCACGTTGTGCTCATGGGTGTTCGTTCAATGAAGTACTCGAAGGTACCGCGCTCTACAAAACACAGGCTGGCAACCGCACCAAAGGGTATATCCTTGGAAACAAACACCCCCTCGTCATTAATAGAAAAATTTACCGGACTTTTACACGCCAGGGTAACCTTTTTCTGGGGAAAAGTTACTTTAACCTCTCCTTTATACTGGTTGAGCCAAACCACCACCGTGCCCGGTTCTATAAAAAGATTAAGGGGGGCCACACCTTCATACCCTCTTATCCTGACAACAGCGGTCTTAATGTCCTTACCCTTCAACTCGACAACACCCTCTTGCGGCTGCTGCGGACCCGCTCCGGCCGGTCCTGTAAAAACGAAGACCCCGATTAGCAATACAAGCAATTTCTTTTTCATAATCCCCCCATACTGTGTTTAGTGTTTAGTGTTTACTGTTTTGTGTTGTTTACTGTTTGAGCTGCTGCTGCAACCATGGCTCCAGCTTTTGAAATTCAATGGTGAATGATTCCCTAACCGTTTGCATATCCTCCGAACTGCACACACTGTCACGCGACATCCTGTAAAGAAAATCCTTGCCGCCCCGGCTGCCGGTCACAAGGGCCATGAATGAAAACAGCAAATTCATAAGCCAGAATGGAAGTTTTTTAACTTTAGCCTGCCGGCCTACAACGGTGCCGACAAGATGCACGATATCTGCAAGTGTAAATACTTCCGGACCGGCAATTTTAATAATCTTGTTTTTTATTTTTTCATTATCAATCGACTGGATAAATGCTTCTGCAAGGTCTGCCGGTGCAAGGGGCTGCAGGCGGGTTTGTCCATCACCTATAAGCGTAAAACCGCCTGTCTCCTTGATCCTAGGGGCAAAGTGTTCGGCAAAATCAACAAAATAGCCTGATGGCCGAAAGATAGTATAGGGTATACCTGAATGTATCAGGGCCTGCTCGGCATTCCATTTAGCAGCAAGTGAAGTCGCCGGGGCTTGCGGCTTGACCCCCAGGGCACTGATATACATGACATGTTTTACATTGTTCTCTATAGCAGCCTGAACAACATTTTGCATACCGCCATGTTCAACCATCTCGTGGGTCAGTTCCTTTGTCTGCCGTTTCAGGCCCAACACACACATAACCGTATCAACATCCCGGGTTGCTGTGCGCACTGCCTCAATATCCATGATATCTCCGGTAACAACTTCAAGGGCTGCTGTGTCAAGCCCGGGCATGTCGACCGGCTTGAGGTCAAAGCACCGGGCCCGGACAGCCCTATCGACAGCCTTCCTGACTATTTCCCGGCCTACATGACCATTAGCACCTGCAATAAGAATCATGATTTTTCCCCCTGAAAAATGATCTAAAGTGAAAAGTGCCTAAAGTGAGCTAAAGTTATAATTATTAAGATTTTAACTTTAGGCACTTTAGTGCACTTTTAATGCCCCATCATCTTCTGCAGCTCTTCCTGAGAGAGCACATCCGGCCTGGTTGCATATCCGGGATTAGCAAGATTGTTGGGATCAAATTCTTTCTTCAGATCCTTCATGATAAGATGGACGTTGCCGAGCATGGGGCCGAATATATCATAGGCCGGTCCCAGAAGATGAATCACGGCTGCCGCCGATTTGCGCTCAAGCTGACTCTTGGCAACCTTGCCGATAATCTCGATGGCCTGATTACACTGTTCCGGTTCCTGTTCGGGGAACACATCAGTGGTATGCAGGCACCAGTAGCCGTATTCCTGGGGGCTTATCCAGCCGCCGTGGATACTGAGCGGTTGTACGAAATCCTTACCCAGACCTTCTTTTTTTAAAAGGTCACGGCCCACTTCATTAGACTCGATAATCTCATAGACGATCGAGTCAATCGAATCAACATTGGAGGAGCCGATGCTGAAGTTGTCTGATGGGCGTGCCAGGCGCTGGGCATTGCCGAACCTGATCCATTCGTTGGCAGCCCGTTTAATCCAGACCTGATAGGCCGGCTCATCTTCCTCTACAAAAATACCGCCGACCTTTTTGACGATTTCCTTGAGAACTTTTTCCTCGTATTCCATCTGCTTAAACGAGGTTTTAGCCTGCAGGGCCACAACAACAAAACCGGAAGGGAAAACATCGTTTTTAATATTATCGAAAAGATCCTGTTTGGTTACTGATGAATAGGTATAGAGGAACTGCTGGGCCAGATGTGTCGCCACTTCGCCGATCTCGGCTTTACCCATCTCGTAGAACAGCTCTGCCGATTTCTTCAGCTCCAGCTCCTCTTCTTCCGGATACTTGTAGGGGAACTTGATCATGTACCAGCGCCATACATCCTCGCCGAAACCTGAAGAAAACTTCATATTTGCATTTCCTTCAGTTGGAAATACTTCCGGACCGGCAAATTGCCACAGCTTACATGAAATTTTCGTCACAACACCGATACCGCCGGCATGGCCGAACATCCCACCGCGCAGAAAGCCCCGCAAATCCGGTCCCGGCCCGTCGTTCCAGAAATTTCCGGCCCCCGGGCAGGTCATTGAGCCGCTTTTGACTACCTCACCGTCAGGCAGCACCAGCTCAAAACCCAGCAGGTTCTGCGCCCCGACACCCGTAATCCAGCTGTTACCATAGGCACCGTGCCAGGCATAATTTGCCAGGCATGACACTTGGCTTCCTGCAAGGGGTGTCGGGGTATACAGTCCGTATTTCATGGCTTCGGACTGCAGACCCACAAAACTGACATACGGCTCAATAACCGCATACATGTCTTTTTCATTCAGTTCAATAATCCTGTCCATGCGTTTCGGATCAATCACTATTGTTCCGGCCGCAGTGGGAAAGGCCTGAAACGTAAATCCCGAGCCGCGCGGGATAAAAGGAAACTGATAGCGGTTGGCAATCTTGACAATATTTTGCACCTCTTCTGTGGAGCCCGGCATAACAACGCAGGCAGGTCTCATATTCAGGCCGCAATTTTCACGCTGCATGACCCCCGAGGGCAGCCACTGCACACGTGAATAAGCCTGACAGATCGCCGGTTCGTTTGAGACATTCTCTTCGCCAACGATATCTTGTAAAGCCTTATATGCAACTTCTGTAAATGCCATTATGACCTCCTGATGTTTATGTAATATAAGATGATTGGTTTAATTGCATTTATACGCTTTGATAAAGTGCTTCTTGTTGACTAATGATACTGGATGCTTGATTCTTGATGCTGGATAAAATACTTACAACCAGTATCTAGTATCCAGCCCTACCCCATGGCCTTCTTTACCAGGTCAAGGATATCTTCAACCTGCATACTCGATCCTGTAGCGTCAATGCCGTCGTTTAAGTTGGCCTCGCACCAGGGACAAGCCGTGGCTATGGTGCCGGCACCTGTTGCTTCAGCCTCTTCAACCCGTTCTTTTGCCGTTGCAATGGCAAAATCAGGATAGGCCGACTTGGCTCCACCGCCGCTTCCACAGCACCATGAATATTCCTTGATCCTTTCCATTTCGACCAGCTTAAGGCCCGGAATCGCCTGCAGGACGTTGCGGGGCGCATCATATATGCCGTTGACACCGCGGTTCATCTCCCGGGGCGGATCTGTCAGGCCGAATTGTACCCGTTTGCCCTCCCAGTGTTTATAGGGCTCACCGCGCCGGCCGAGATGGCAGGGATCATGCCAGGTTACCTGCATATTGACGGGGTTTTTGAATGTTATTTTCCCCTGCCGGATCAGTTCATCAATATACTGGGTGGAATGCTTGACTTCGTAGGGCAGGTCTTTGGTATCAATTTTTTGCATACAAGCATATTTTTCAGAAAAAGTCATGAAGCAGCCCGGACAGTTTGTAACGATAGTCTTTGCGCCGGTTTCTGCAAACATCGTCAGATTCTTCTGCGCAATCTCTTCAAAGCTCTTTTTGTCGCCTACATTGTCGGCGATACCGCCACAGCAGATCTCCTTTGCTCCCAGGATACCGAAATCTACACCTGCGGCCTTCAGTATATCCGTAGTATTTTGTGGTACGGTTTCCATGCCCGGCTTATAGGCATAGGTGCAGCCGACATAATACAGCACGTCTGCTTTTTCACCGGATTTGGAAAGGTCCTTAATGCCCAGTTTTTTAGCCCAGTTTGATCTTCTGGTGCGCGGCTGTTTCCAGACATTGTCATAATTCATTATGCTCTGGATGAATTCTTTATGGGCCGGCAGGGGGCCGTAGCCCTTCTCACAGGCCTCTTCCCGCAGGGCATCCAGCACACCGATTATATCCAGGTCCATAACCCGCTTGCAGCTTATATCGCAAGCCGCGCATACCGGACAGCGATATATGATTTCAAGCAATGCGTCCTTGCTCTCTTCCCAAGAGAGTTCACCCCGCAGCAGCCCGGTTACAATATCATTTTTACCCTGCGCAGCGTATGCATCGAATTTGCCGTACCACACCGACGGACAGTTCCGGACAAACCTCTGGCTCTTTACTTCCCATAGATGGGACCATTTACATGTTGAGCATCGCTGACAATGACTTGCATCGTATTCTATCTTTTCAAGTGCCATAATATTATCCCTTTCCTTTCAATAATTAAAAGCCCAACTTCCCTGGATTAAGAATACTGTGCGGATCAAGCGAACGCTTGATTCGCTTCAGTGTTTTATGATAGGTTCCGGTTCGCGAGTACACCATATCGGCCCAGAGACCATAAATTCGGTAGAAAAAGGCTCCCTGTGTCACCAGGGCTTCACTGACTTTCTGATATACTGTTTCTATCCGCTGTCGTTGAGCGCTGTCTTCAGGATCATAAGGAAAACCTGCTTCCATATGGAAGGTCCGGCCATGCTGCTTGGGCTGTATATAAAGGCCCATATCAGAAAGCGGATAATTGCACTGCGCTGCAACCTCAGTAATCACCTTCAAGAATTCCGGGGACCGCTGCAACTGGGTCAGAAAGAAAACTTCCTGTGATGCCCCCCGGGCGCGAAACTTCCAGTACGTTCCGTTATCCCAGGGCTGATAGAGCAGCGCTGAAATTTTAGCGGCTACATCCGGCACATTGGGCAATGTTTCCAGAGGAGTAACCAGAAAGGTACGCGCAATATCATGCAGGGCCTCTTCCTGATAGGCCATCTTATCCTCAGGATACCATTCACCGGCAGTAAGGTTGAGCACAATCGTATAGGCCGGCAGAACCGAACTTATGCGTTCAATATCTGCAGCATCAGCAGCAAGTATGCTTGCCAAATACCTGTTGTTGAGCAGAAAACAGTCATCCCCGATCAGCGTGCGTTCAATATGATAGAACGGCTCAACACAGTCTTCAAGTTTGTCAAAGCCCAAAAAGACCATCTTGCTCTGTGTGGGGATCAAGGTCGTCTTTACATTCATGACGGTTACAATGCCGAAGGTTCCCAGGCTGCCGGGCACAAGCCTGAACCAGTCGACCCCCGGTCCGTGAAAATTGCACAGGTCACTGTGGGTCTCATCCGGAACCTTCTCCGGTTGTCCCTGTGATATGGCCATTGATCCGGTATGGAAAATGTTTCCGGTCGGCAGCACCATTTCCATGGTCAGGATTGTCTCATCCAAGTGGTGCTTGGGGGTCAGCTTGGGCTCGCGCTCCAGCGTACTGGTTATTACTGATTTTTCACTGTGGGCCAGCAATGGATTCAATACACGCATACCCTCTTTGGCAAGTTCCGCCTGCACCTCTCCGTAAGTAACGCCTGCTTCAACCATGACCCATCTGTTCCTTTTATCGATACGGCGAATCTTCTTCATAGCGCTCATATCTATCACAATACCGCCCTGTTCAGGGATACCGGCACCGTAAAATCCGACCCCGGAACTACGCGGCGTAACCGGGATATGGTGTTCATGTGCCAGTTTGACAATCTGCTGGACTTCCTCTGTTGAAAGCACCTTCACAACTGCATCCGGTCTTCCGGCAGCACACAGGCTTGTATCCTGTGCATACCTGTCCAGATACTCAGGATCAGTAAAAATACGGGTGTTGTCAACAATTGCTTCCAGCGTACTTACAACATCCTGCATAGTAGATAATTCGTTTGCCATATGTTCTCCTTCCCTAACATCGAACTCTTTTTTTACGATGCACTCAAGAGCCATCAACCTTCATGAGTTTTTTAAAATACCTACTTTAGGCACTTTAGCTCACTTCAGGCACTTCAGGCACTTGTTCATGCTCACTTAGCCTGCTTCTTCTAAAACACGGGGTGCATTAAGCGGACATACCTGCACACATATCTTGCAGGTAGTGCACTTTTCAGGATCTATAACAACCCTATCATCAACCATCCTGATAGCTACCGTTGGACACAGGTCGATACACCCGCCACATGACACACACTCATCCGTATTAATTCGTACCATCTCCGCACTCCTCAGCTTTTACACTCTTTTTATAATATGCTCTTTGAAATATTGTTTTGTGATGTAATAGCACTTATTGCGATAATATGTTTTTCTTTGCTTTAGCTAAAAAATGGGCAACAGCTTCTATAGAGTGTAAAAATTCTTTAATTTCACTGTTGTTGAGCTCACGCAGGAATTGTTCCAGCGACCGCTTCCTGACACTCATTAAATGCGACACCACTTTATTTCCGGTTTTGCTGAGACCGACGCGCACGATACGTCTGTCTTTATCATCCTTATCCCGCTGTAAGAGACCATTCTGAATAAGCCGGTCTACCATGCTGGTCATGGTTGACACGGAAACCGAATGTACCGTGCTTAACTCGGTCATGGTAAAATTATCTTTGGCGGCAAAACTCATGAGCACTTTCATCTGCGAGGAAGTCAAGTCCATTTTAACAAGCTGAGCAGGATTAATGCTTTTTGATATCTCATTATAGGCATCAAGAATACGGTTGATTGTCGCCTCCCAATGCTTCTTCTTGCCCTCGTCTGACTGCTTTGTTTTTGCAGTAGGTGTTTGCCTCCTCACATGCATCTGTTGCGCTACCTCTTTATATTTTTATTACTCCGTTAGGGTCTGGACCAGCAGGTCTGAAGGGAACATGAGCATCTTTCCGGCAAGCTGCTGCAGGATATCGGGTCTTTCCGCCATGATCGTCGGTATGAGAGACTGCAGTCTCTCACCCAGCAGCCCGACAGCCCGGTACGGATTAAAAGTCGGCAGAAAAGGCTCTTCCATCAGCCCGAACACATAATCAACAACTTCAGGGTTTGCAAAAATATAGGCAATCCCGAATATGGACAAATAGTCCTGGTAATCATACTTTTTAATATATGTGTTAAGCCACCATTCTTCATACTGCGGAATTGCCTGGGGCGCGATACCCAGCTGCTGCTCTTTTAAAGCCGCGGCAACGGTCAGCCCGGCTTTCCAGCCGGTTACCATGGCTCCCAGGCACTCAAGCTCCTGGCACGACCCGGCATCACCGGTTATAAGCACATTATTTCTAAAAGGCTTCACTACCGGTGAATATATTGATTCGATTGCAGCAAATTCCCGGGTTTTCTCACAGCCCTTGAACCATTCTGCAAAGCCCGATTCGGCAATAATCTTTTCATAGGCTGCTTCCAGATCTAGGCCTGCCTCGAATGTCAAAATCAAAAAGTTCCACTCAGCCCCTTCAGGACGCGGCAGCAGAAAAACGTACACGGGTTTTGAGTCAATAAAACTGATACCCGTTATAATAGATTCCTCAAAAGGCGGAGTAAACCCTTTGACAAAACAGGACTTGACGTACAGGTTGGCAATGTGTCTGCGGTTGTTATTATAGCCGAGCTTCTCAACCACTCTGGAGTTGGTGCCGTCAGCCGCAATTACCAACTTGCTCTGGAAAGTCTTGTCTCCCGCTTGAACCACAATAGTTGGGCCCTGAAACGCAATATCGGTAAACTCGGTCTCATTGATTACATCGACATGATCGCTCTTGATTTCATTAAGCATACACTCAATCAATACTTCCTTGTCATAGGAGAGTGCAATCGGGGCACCCTCATTGCCCTGCCCGCGGCCGAACTGCATCTTCTGCATGCCGGGGGAAAACATGCGCCAGGTATAAAGGTTTTTAACAGGTCCGGTATAGGGAAAAGAAAGCCCTGAATGAGGAAAACAGAAACGCTTGTCTTTTGCATTATAGTGAAACAGGTCGCCAAAAAAGTATTCATTAGGCGGCAGCAGTGATTGGCCGCAGGTACGGGTAAGGGTTGTCAGGTCCTTACGCCGATCCAGCACTGCAATATCAAATCCGTTTTCTGCCAGCGCCTTGGCTGCAAGGAGACCTGCAGGGCCGGCTCCGACAATAATTACATCGTATTGCTCTTTCATGTGATAACTCCTCGTATTAATATATTCTCAATCATGCTTTGTGAAAACAGCTACACGGCTCATGAGCTTTACAGCCCAACAGCTTTTATATCAATCAAAATGTGCCGGAGGTTTACACGCTTCGGTTGTATCGGCAAGTATCTCGGTCATGGGCTGTGACATCCTGGCCAGCTTCGGCATAAGCTCCGGTCGCTCCTGCTGGATAGTCGGCACCAGGCTCTGCACCAGGGCGCCCATATGATTCATTGCTGCATACGGGTTCCAGCATGGCGGGAGCGGTTCTTTAACCAGGCTGCAAATGTAATTAAAATCTTCTGCAGCATCCAGCACATACGGCAGCGCAAAATTCATTATATAAGCCTCATGCGGGCATTTTTCTATATAGGTTTTTTGCCACCATTGAATATAGTTCGATATGCCCTGTGACGCCGTTCCTACCCGGTCTTCTTTCAGTGCTGCCGCAATTGCGCTGCCGGCCTTCCAGCCGCTGATCATTGCCCCGGAATTTTCAAGTTCCTGACACGATCCGGTATCACCGGCCAGCAGCACACGCTTGCGATAGGGCGCGGCAATCGGTGAAAAAATGTATTGAGCTGAAGCATGCATGTCAAGCAGTTCAGCCTGTGCAAACCACGCGGCCGTAAAAGGATTTTCCTTCATAAAATAATCGGCAACCTCATCCAGATTTACCCTGGCATCCAGGGCAAGAAATACAACATTTAATTCATCATCATAGGGCCGCGGGAAAATAAACATGTATCCGGGAGCCACCGGCTTATAGGTTATGCTTGACATCAATATATCCATCGAGGGTGCTTTCACGTTACGCATATACCAGCCCTTGGAAAGCAGATAACTGTAAAAGGTCCTGTCCCGGTTATATCCCAGTTGCCGTGCAATGCGTGAGTTGGTTCCGTCTGCGGCTATGGCATACAATCCCTCAAACGACTTATTACTGCCGCTGACCGTTACACCCTCATCGCTGGTCGAGACCTCATCGACATCAATACCGGTAAACACCGCTACCCCTGCTGCAGTAACTTCCTCAAGCAGGCACCTGAAAAGAATTTCCTTGTCATAGGCCAGCCCCACGGCGCCGTAGTCGCCTTTTTTCCTGGTCTCTTCAGGCAGGCCGAATGCCAGGCGGTTACCGTTAGGCGAAAAAATATGCCAGGCATAGCAGTTTTGTGTGGGTCCCTCATAGTTACAGGAAAAGCCGTTATTGAGAAAAACAATTTTTTTACCTTCTCGATTATATTGGACAAGATCATCAAAATAGTAATCATTCATGGAGACCAGGGTCTGTCCACACATGCGCTCAAGGCTGCTTATCTCGGACTTTCTTTCCAATAGAGCAACCTTCATGCCCGCAAGGCCGGCAGCCTTGGCAGCCAGCAGGCCGGCAGGCCCGGCACCCACAATAATTACGTCATACTTATTAGTCATATTAGAAACCTTTCAAGGTATACACTTTAATGAAGTGCTTAGAAGGCCTAAAGTGAGCTAAAGTGCCTAAAGTTATTTATTGACTTCGATTGTCAATTGTATGTTGTCGGTAGCATCGCAATCAGGCCTTTATCAAATTGTTAAGCATATGAGCTTAATAATTTTTACAGTTTTATCCTTTCACCTTTTAACCTGTCTAATATTAATCAATAATTCGGATAGCCGGTTGAGATGAACCCTTTCATCTGGACGTCGATGGGCACCGTTGCAGCAGATTGCAGCTTTGCCAGAATATCGGGCCGTTCAGTTTGAATCCTGTCAAGCTTTTGCATTATTGACCCGTTGATACTGTTAAGCAGATTATACGGATTCAGCGAGCAGGGCAGTATCTCTGTAACAAGCTTATAAAGATAGGTTGCCGCATCCTCGCCGACAAGCCCTGAACTCAAAAGGGTCAGAAAATCTTTATAATCAACCGACTCGGGGAAATGGTGCTGCCACCATGAGATATATTTTTGAACCCCTGCCCTGTTCGGTTTACCTTCGCGCAGGGCCTCCGATATCGCATGGGCTGCTTTTAAACCGGACATCATTGAGCCGGTGCACTCTGCTTCTACCGTCCAGCCTGCATCCCCGACAATAAGCACATTGTCTTTAAACGGTGTGGGAGTCGGTGACCAGATATTGTTGACATGGGCATGCCGCTTAACAACCTTGGCGTGCGTAAACCAACCGGAAAAAGGACTGTCGGTAACCGTCTGATCAAGGATATCTTTATAACTAATCTCCGGATGGGAAGGGCCTCCGGCATAAATCCAGTATTCATCCTCTCCGTATGGGCTCCGTCCGACCCAGATCATAACCGGATACTGGGTTGTTTTATGGAAAATGATCGGGTAATTAATAGCTTCGGGATGAGGCACCGCAACACCGGTCATATAATAGCCGGCCCCCTGCAGGGTGCCGTAAAATTTTCGCTGCTTATTCAGATCCAGAATTTTCATAAGGCGGGAGTTAATCCCGTCTGCAGCTATGGTAAAAGTGCTGCGAAAATGCGTACCCTCGGCCGTGATAACCTCATTTACATCCCCTACACGTCGCCAGTCTACCACATTCATGCCGGGAAAAATGCTCACCCCGTTTTCCTGAGCATCCTTTAAAAGGGATTCCAGCAGGGCTTGTTTGCTGTAAAAGACCGAAAGGCGGCCCTTGTGGCCCTTTGCTCTGTTTTGTTCATAATCCCCGAGCTTAATACAATGCTTGCCGTCAGGGGTATACACATGCCAGGCGTAAAAATTCAGATAGGGGCCGGTATACGGCAGGGAAAAACCGGAAACCGGAAATACCAGCCGTTTCTGCTGCTCATTAAAATACATGCGTTCCCCGAAGTAATACTCGTCTTCAATGGCAAACATGGTCTGACAGCTACGCTGGATAGCGGTAACATGTTCTTTGCGCTCCAGCAGGGCAACCTTCAACCCGTTTTCACCGGCTACTTTGGCAGCCATAAGTCCTCCGGGGCCGCCGCCGACAATAACAACATCATACATATCCGACATATTCTCTCCTCTCAGAAGCAAGTGCTTTACGTTATATTTTATAATAGGCTTATTACATCACCTCGTGCAGCAGGGGCTGTCTGCAAATACCGCACGCTCAACACCATCCTCTAAATATTCTTAAACCCCTGCTTGAGCCTCCTTTCCATATTGGCATCCATGTCCTCCCGCACTTCAATGAGTTTGTCCATAACATCAGGCCGTTCCTCAGATATTCTGGTAAACAGCTCTGAATAGGCTTTGCCGATATGGTTCACTACCTTGTAAATATCCATCGTCTGGGGAAACTGCCTGTTCGGCAACCCGGCCAAATAATCAATTTGTTCCGGAGTAAGATATTCGCTGAAGTCCCTGCCACCCTGTTTCCTGGTCCCATGGGGCTTGAAGTAATGTTCATCATACCATGCAAAATAATCACCCAGACCTTCTTCACCGCTTTCCCCCCGCTTAAGTGCCTCGGCTATACACCTGCCGGCCCGGTAGCCGGTACTCAAGGAACCGACATTGCTCATTTCGCGCCGCCAGCAGGCATCGCCGATCAGCAGTACATTATCCTGAAACGGCTTCTCCAGCGGGCTCATCAGATTAACCACGCAGGCTGTTTTGTGATTAAGCACTTTTGCCCCCCGGTACCATTTGGAAAACGTGGGGTCTTCATGAATAAAATAATCAAGCAGTTTCCTTGGTTGTATATCTCTTCTATAGGTTGAAGCGTCCATATGATAACAATTTTTTTGATAGTGGGGGATCATGGAAAAGATGCCGCGTTGCGTGATCATAAACAGGAACCCCTCCGGGTCGGGGCACTCGGTTCCCTCTATCTCAATTGAGGCATCACGGGTTGTGCCGAAAAAATAGCGGTCTTTGTTGAGCTTCAGTACCCGTGCAATGCGGGAATTTATTCCATCAGCAGCAATAACAAATACACCCTCAAAAGAAGTACCGTCGGCACATTCAACAATGACGCCCGAGGTCTCTTTTTTCACAGAGCACACATTGGTATTGGGAAAAACAGCTACGCCGTGCTTTTCTGTTTCTTCAAGCAGTATGCGCAGCAGGTGCTCTTTGCTGGTTGCCAGACCGAGTCTGTTTTTTTGAGGCGCTTTACTCAGCTCGGCAAAATTTCCAAACTCAAGCCGCACCTCTCCCGGCGAGTAGATATGAAAGCCGTATACATTGCGATAGGGTCCATCATAAGCAATGGTAAAACCCTGCTTGGTGAACGTCACCACGTTTTGCTCATCATCAAAGCGGACGATCTCTCCGAAGGTCGGCTCATTGACATTGAGCACACCACCGCATGAACGGTGGATCTGAGGAATATCTTTTTTACGCTCCAGCAAGGCTACCTTAAGCCCCTGCTCTCCTGCAGTGCGGGCCGCCATCAAACCGGCCGGACCGGCCCCGACAATAACGATGTCATACTTCATGGATATGTGCTCCTAATTCATTAGTATAGAATGTTTTATTGGGTCATTTCTTTCATAAAGGCCTTTTCAAGGATTTTGCAGACAACCCGCAAGGATTGCAGCAGCTGCGTTTTATCACTCTGGTCGAGTTCTGCAAAAATGGTTTGGGCAGTTCTGTGCCGCTGGGCCAGCAAATCAGACCGTACTTTTTTACCCTTGGCAGTAAGCCGCACGATGACCTTACGCCTGTCATGGGTATCCCGGTCCCGTTCAACAATGCCCTCATCCATAAGATTATCCACCATCATAGTCATATTGGGCAGCTTTACCCCTATGTTGTTTGCCAGCTCTTTCATTGAAAGACAATCGCTGTCCCGGAATGCATATAAGGCCTTTATCTGTGACAGCTTGAGATCGGAGTTGTGCTGCGGATTGCCGTCAATAATCTTGTCGCGGTATAGACGGCCGAAATCACGCAACAGATTCAAATACTCTATCAACTGTTTTTCCATGGCTTATCGGTATGCCGGAAACCCGGCCCGTGTTACCGGTTGCATCAATTCTACCGCACTGGCAGGACTGAATGTTTCCAGTTTGGCCGCGAGCTGCGGCATTTCGCTTTGTATCTGCTCCATATGGGGCTTGATACCATTCATAATATGCCTGTACAGGTTAAACGGGTTTATGGACCAGAAAAGCTTCTGATCGACAATTCTATGTATATAGGTAAGCTCATCCTCGGAAAAAATATTAAAAAATACCGCATAGCATAAAAAGTCCCTGTAATCATGGGTTTGCGCCCAGTTGTGCTGCCACCATGACAGATAGTTTGCCACCCCCTCACGGTCGGGCTTACCCCGCTGCAGGGCTTCACAAACGGCATTGGCCGCCCGATGACCCGAAAGCAGTGCACCGGTATTTTCAGCTTCGGCAAACCAGCAGCTGTCACCCACAAAAACCACGTTATCCTTAAACGGCTCGCGGGCAGGGCTCCAAGCAGTAATGACCGCACAGCGCTTGTGGGTGACCTCGATTTTTTTAAACCACTTGCTGAAACTGCTTTTGGTAGTAAAAAAATCAAAGCGCTCAGCGCCCTTGATATACAGCCAGTATTCATCATCGCGGTACACACTCGGCAGCATGCAGAAATGCACCGGACCCAGTCCGTTATGGTCATAGGTATTGCCCATACAAATCATCTCGGAACGCTCAAATGCAACGCCCGTAACGTAGTAGCTTATTGAGCCGGAAGTAAACAGAAAGGTCCTGTCACGGTTGAGACCCGTCAGCCGTGCCAGTCGGGAATTGAGGCCGTCAGCAGCTATGCAGAATGTTCCGACAAGCCGGTCGCCTTCCCGTGTTTTCACCTCTACTCCTTGCGGGGTCTTGTTAACCTGGGTTACATTGCGTTCCAGAAAAAAATCAACATCTGCTGCCAGGCATTCTTTAAAGAGTCCTCTCAGCAGCGCAGCTTTATCGAACACAACCGCCGCGGTACCCTGCCCGGATGCATTGGCTTCATAGTTGCCTATCTCGATGCGGTCCTCGGCGTTGGGCGCCATAAAATGACAGGCATAAAATTCCCGGTAGCCGCCTTCATAGTTGACCGAAAAATTATTGACCGGGAATATCCACTTCTGCTGCTCTTTAGAAAAATACATACGTTCATTATAGAAAGAATCCATATTCATAAGAAACATCTGCGCACAGGCTCGCTGTACTTTAGCCGGATCGGTCTTGCGCTCAAACAGGGCTACCCGCAACCCGTTCTGGGCGGCTGTCTTGGCGGCCTCCAGCCCGGAAGTACCGCCGCCTACTACTACAATGTCATATTTATTAGTCACAATACAAACCTTTCAAGACCTGCCCTTGTCTGAAGGGCCTAAAATGCCTACCGTGAACTCACGTGTCTAAAGTCAACCGTGCTGAGTAACGAGTACCCGGCCACAAAAATCTGTTCACTATTCACACGTTACGCATTCGGGAATCCCGTACGCGCCGCCGGTCTGATAAAAGACAGCACTTTTTCAGGCCGAAACATGGCAATCTTTTTGGCAATACTGGGCCGCTCTTTCCTGATCTGCTCTATATGCGGCTCTAAGCCGTTCATAAGCCGCTCATAAAGCTTGAACGGATTTAAGGTCCAGGGAAGTTTCGCGGAAACAAGGCCGTGCAGATAGTTGTACTCATCTTCGGTAAACATCCGGTTGAAAAGCGGGTAGCAGAGAAAGTCACGATAGTCATGAGTATCCGACCAGTTGTGTTTCCACCATCCGATATAGCTCAATACCCCCTCACGGTTCGGCCGGCCGGTCTGCAAAGCTTCACAGACCGCGCCGGCGGCCCGGTGCCCGGACAGAAGTGCCCCGGAATTCTCAGCTTCAGAAAACCAGCAACTGTCGCCCACAAAGATAACATTGTCCTTGAAGGGTTCCCTGGCCGGGCTCCAGTTGTTGACGACACATGCGCGTGTATGGGTAATCTCCAACCGGGGGAACCAGTGCTTGAAGTTGCTTTTCTGGGTAAGAAAGCGGTATTGTTCATCACCCTGGACAAAAAACCAGTATTCATCATCACGGTACACACTGGGAAGCAGGCAGAAAGGAACCGGCCTCACATTTTCCCGGTCCCAACTTATGCCCAGAAAAATTGCCTCTGAGCGCTCAAACTCAACTCCGGTAACGTAATGGCTGATTGTTTTGCGCGTATTGATAAAAAGCCGCTCCTTGTTTAATCCTGTTATGCGGGCCAGCCGCGAATTGATACCGTCAGCCGCGATGCAGAAAGTGCCGACAAAACGGTCGCCTTCGCAGGTTGTAACAGTCACCCCCTGCGTGGTCCTGTCGACATGGATCACATTTCGTTCCAGGAAATAATCCACACCTGCGGCCCGGCCTTCCTCAAAAAGACCATCAAGGAGGACGCCCTTGTCGAACACTACGGCCGGCACTCCCTTGCCCGAGGCATTCAGCTCATAATCCCCTATTTCTATCCGCCCCTTAGCATCAGGTCCGATAAAATGGCAGGCATAAAACTCCCGGTAGTCTCCTTTATAATCTATTGAAAAGTTATTGACGGGGAAAACCCATTTGTGCTGCTCTTTGGAAAAATACATCCACTCGTTGTAAAACGAGTCCATGTTCATCAAAAACATCTGGGCACACGAACGCTGAATCTTGGCCGGATGGGTTTTGCGCTCAAGCAGGGCTACCCGCAGACCGTTCCGGGCAGCAGTCCTGGCAGCCTCAAGCCCGGAAGTACCGCCACCTACGACAATCACATCATATTTTTTTGCCATACAGCTTATCCTTGCTTAAAAAAGTATGCATTACATAGCTGTGCTGTTATTTCAAATGTCCTAGAAATCAGCCAAACCGAACTCTTCCATATCGTATCTGAATCCTGAAACCATATCCCAGGTCGTACCGCCGTCTGCTGTTCGGGCAATGGTTCCACGTGCTCCTACAATCAGTCCATGGCTGTCATCAATAAAGGAGACCTCCCGCAGCCAGAACTTTGTCTTAAGAGTCTTTTCCTGAAAGGTCCAGGTCTGCCCGCCGTCACTGCTCATCAGATAGGTGCCTTTATTGCCGACCGCCCACCCCTTGTTGCCCCGCATCAAAATAGAATAGAGCGGCTTATCGGTATTGGATACGACTTTTTTCCAGGTCACACCTCCATCCGTGGTAGTGATAATGACGCCGTCCATACCGGCAATCCAACCCGTATCTTTATTCAGAAAATATGTTCCATATAATGCCGGCAGAGGTCTTTCCCATTCAGTCTCACTGACCACAGGCACAATATCCTGGCAGTGCTGGGGCTGCCAGGTTGCCCCGCCGTCGGTGCTGTGAAGGATGGTCCCGAACTCTCCCACGACCCAGCCTGTTTGCCTGTCGGCAAAAAAGACATCATTATACAGCGTGTCCTGCTCCTCCATCTGCGCTGACCACGTTTTACCGCCGTCGGAAGTATGAATAAGGGTGCCGAATTCACCCACAGCCCACCCGTACTGTTCATCAAGAAAGAAAAGATCAAGCAGGTCGTTCTCGATCCCGCTCTCCTGCCGGTGCCAGGTTGCTCCACCATCAGCGGTGTGAATGATGGTGCCTTTAACACCGGCCGCCCAGCCTTCCTGCTGGTTGACAAAGACAATGCAGCCCAGCAGCACATCTTTAATGCCGCTGTCCTGAAGCTGCCAGGTGCGACCGCCGTCGGAGCTGAAACAGATGGTGCCGTAGTTTCCGCTTACCCACATATGCTCCTTATCAACATATGCTATGCTGTGCAGGCTCTCCGTGGTTACAAAATTAAATTCCGGCATTTTTATTTTGGAACGGTCGAACTTTTTGCAACCACCCAACGGGAACAGGAGTATCAATAGAACAACTACGGCTCTTAGTATTCTTTTATACATAACAATGCTCACTATTTGTTGGTCGTAATTGGTGTTTTGTATTCGGTTTTTAATATCCGGCAACCGGTTTTCTCAGCACTCATTGCTCATCACTTATTACTCATCACTCATTACTCATCACTGTTTAATAACTTTTCTCCTTAAGCGCCTGGGTGCGGAACTGCTTGAGCGGTATCTCGATGCCGACCGCCTTAACCTCACGCTTGCTGCAGCTGCCATGACTGCGCAGGAAATCTACGATATGTTCCGAATTAAAAATCGGCGTTGTCTGACCGCCATAGGATGGAAACTCCGTGTAAAAAAGTTCATACATTTTCCAGAGCCGGCCCTGGCGGTCGTACATGACCTTAAAGTTCATTTGCCAGCTTTCAGGATCCAAATACCAGAGTTGTTTGCTGTAAACATAATTGGGGTCCTTGTTCTTTACTTCAACTACCCAGTGGTTAACTCTCTCGCGCTGTACCCCGTCCCAGAAGCCCTGTCCGGTGATACGCTGTAGTTTTGAAGAGTCCTGGTGCCGGGCCACCAACAAATCGGCCCGGCCTATATATTTATACGTATTATGAATAAGATGCGTATACCAGCCGTCCTGGTCGTCATAGATCATATCGGTACCGTCGATCTGGTCTGTGCGCTGGTTATTGGCGTAACGGCGGATCCGCCTGAACATAGCCGTGTAGACCCACAGATCTTCTTCACGATGAATATCCTGGTACTTGATCTCCAGCATGGTTGTATCCACGAAGTCTGCCGGTGCTGCGTGGCGCTGAAAAAATGATCGGGCGATACCGCGCGGATTCTGTTTTTTGGTAAATCTTGGTATCGGGGGAACATCATAGCGATTAATCCAGTAGAGCTCCCAGCGGTACTGCTCGGCTTCCCGCTCAAACCTGGTCCTGCAGTCGACAACACTGCCCCGCTGGATTTCATGATGGCTGTCGCCCCTGGTATTGCCGTCAAAGTTCCAGGCCATCTCCAGCCCGGTTGCAGGCTGGGGGAAATGAATTCCGGGAACATCCCCGTACCCTACCAGCATACCCTCTGCATCGATCTTGTTGGTCGGAGCATGCTTTAAGGTGGCCTCAATCATTCCTTTTGACAGGCTGTACTGCTTATAAGGAACAACCTCACACCACAAGGCCTCGGCGCCGAATATTGTCGGGTTTGTCATGGCCTTGTAAACACCCTCATGCAGGAAGTCCTTAACCTGATCAATATTCTCAATAGTTATTTTCTTGCCGGCCCAGGTCTTTTCCCACTCCCTGACCTTTTTCAGCTTTTCACCTTCATAGCTGGGGGTAGGAAATGTTATATCCGCAGCAAAACCACTGCCCAGCAGCAACATACTGATTACAAAACAACCTACAGTAGTACGTACAGACCTTCTTTTCATGATTTCCTCCTCACTAAAGGTTTTTATACCCGATATTGTTACCAACACATATATAATAAATGTATTGTTAATCCGTTACGTAATGGTCCTTCGCCGGGTACTACCACTCATATCCGATACGCAAATAAATTGAATCTTTATTCTCGGCAAATGCTTCAGATGAATCCGTGGGATCTTTTGCATAAAACCACAAAAAACCCACCTCGTAGCGCATGTGTTTTCCGGGAGTATAACGCAGAGCCCAGACCCCGTAGCCCCAATTGCGGGTATTATAGAGAAAGCGCACGGTGGGCCACAGCTCATTATGCCGCAGCCGGGTACGTACTGTTAAGGTAAAATTCGACTGGTGACGATCATAGTAGCCGAATGTTTTTCTAACACGGGTCACATTTCCCAACCGCCACTGTCCATACCACCCGAAGGTACAGTCAAAAACCCCGCTGGCACCCCAGTGCTGCGAAAGCCAATTCCACAGCAGGGGCTTGTCAAAGGTAAAACCGATATTAATCTGGTCACGTTCGGAAGTTCCGGTTATGGCCTTTTGACTGCCGGGATTGGGATCAACATGCAGTGGAAAAGCTTTATTGACCGGCAGACCGATTTCATAGGACATCTCTCCGCGGGTCACTGCGCCTATTAAGGGCACATAGGTTTGAAAACTGGCCCCGATTGCATCAAAGAATTTGTATCGCCAGAAGCTGTCATAGGGCAGGCCCGGCTGGGGCAGACCGAAAACCCTGGTTAGGGCATTCCTGTTCAAGTATCCGTTCAGCGTGCTTGTATCAAAATTATTTGTAGACGGCCGGCCGAGCGTCTTATTGCGCGCTACCGGGGTACTGTTCATGCCGTGGTAATAGCTCACTGTCCAGTCAACCAGGTAGTAGTCGCCGAAAAGCTTTAGCTCTGAATTGCCCCGAATCCGGAAGGCCCAGGATGAATTGCGTAGGGTAAATGCCGGTTTGGCACGATAAAACGATCGGTAGACTGCATCCGACTGACCTCCCGTACGGGGTCTGAGGCGCTCGGGACCTTGCGGCTGAGGGATTGTGCCCATGCTGGTGCCTTCAATCGGTGTCCGTACCTGTTCAAAATCACCGGGAATCCAGATCCACTCAAAGACCAACTGGCCCGGCAGATCAGAGTTGTAAAAGCCGCGGAACATCCATAGTCCCAGCTTGATTTCATCCCAGGGATCAATGCCCGGCGTGGTATAGCGCAGGTCAAGGGGATTGATGCGGTCAATAGTGCGGACCATTTCCACTTCGCTCCAGAACACGATCTGCTTGCCCAGGCGCAGGTTCCACTTGTCATGGTAAAAGTCGATGTACAGCTCATTTATCCAGTCATCCTCATCGAAAAACGGCCCCTGGTATTTTTTTCTGGCCCATGATGCTATGCTGCGCCGGTATTCATTGTCAAGGTCCGGTACAGATTCATGCCAGTAGTGGAAAAACCCGAAAAAATTCAACAGCGTATTGCCGCTCTCATAAGCCTTGTAGAGCATCTCGAGGGTTGCCTTGGAGCGCATAAGTCCCCAGTTGGTGTTGCGGTACTGTTTCTCTTCCCGTTTCAGGTCGGTCCGGTACATCATGAACTGATACAAACTGCCTTTTAAGCGCAGTTTATCATCAAACAACATGACTTTTGCGGAACAGGTCTCGGGCAAAATAGCGTACCCGGCCACAACAAGAAAAACAATGATGCGGATTATTGTGTTGGTTTTCATACTTCCCCCCATGTATAAATGATTAACACCACACCTCATGGCTTTACCCCGGCTATCTATTTAGCACGCATCACAAATGCAGGCTTTAATATACAGATAAGTGTCGGGACAAGAAAAAGTGCCCCCAGCATATTAAGAAACAACAGAATGGCAAGCAAAGCGCCCATTTCAGCCTGAAATTTCAGGGCCGAGAAAATCCATATAAGCAGACCGATGGTAAGTGTTGTGGCAATCTGGATAATTGCTTTGCCGTTTGTCTTGAGTGTCTGGCAAATTGCTTGGTCCAGATCTGCTCCGCCCCTGCGTTCCTCCAGCAGCCGGCTGACAAAGTATATGCCGTAATCAACTCCAAGCCCGATGCCGACCGAGGCTACCGGATAGGTGTTCACCGTAAGACCGATATGATAAGCCCCCATCAGAGCAAAGGTAAGAATATTGGAAATGGCCAGGGGTACGGTAAGGATCAGACCCGCCAGGAGCGACCTGAAGTTGATCGCACAAAAAATGAAAATACTCCCCAGAGCAAAAATCAGGTTCCATATCTGGGCATCCGCTATGACCTCCCGCACGCCGGCCTGCACGCCGACTGCACCGCCGGCCAGTATATATTTACCTCCCGGGGGGCCGGGCGTTTTGCCGGTATAGTCCCGTATGTGCTGCATAACACTCTCAATTGTCTTGGGCATCTTGTCACGACAGTAAATCACAATGTTTGCATACCTGTCGCGCATATCGACATAGCGGTCCCACGTGCCGGGCTCGCCGGCATAGATCAACCTGCGAGTGATAAAGCTGAGCACCCGGTCTTCTTTGGGGATATGGAACCACTGGGGGTCATCCTCATAGGATGACATCAGAAATCCCGGCAGGGTGCTGGCAATAGAATAGGCAAACATCACCCGATCATGCTCCATCATGTAGCGCTGGAATCGGTTCATTTCACGCAAGGTTGTACCCTTGGTAACAAATCCGCCCTCATCTCCTTCCAGAATGACATACAGCGGATTCAACAGTGGAATGCTGAAGGTAATCCGGAAGGCATCCTTGTTGTAGCGGTGAAAGGGCCACAGGATCGACGAGCCCGGGAAAAAATCCCCTACGCGTATTTGATTGGCATAGTTCCAGCCTATAATAACAACAACGGTCGTAACCGCGGCAACATACCATTTGCCGCGCCGGGGGATCCAGGTGCCGATCAGGCTGAGAAATCTGCTGCGCACATCACGGTTCTGTTGTGTCGAGGTTTTCTCCAGGTGCTTTTTGAGCCGCTCTGTTTCGGTAAGACAGGCAAGCATAAGCGGTGTAAAGATAACAGAGAGGATAACCGTGGCAAAGCACCAGAAACTGCATGCAATCGAGATATTTACCAGAATGGGGATGAAAGCTATCGCAACCAGGGCAATCCCGAGGGCATCGGTTATAATACTGGTAATCCCGGCTGCAAACATGGACTGAATCGTGATGACGGCAGCCTGTTTGATATCCTGAACCGTTTGATATTCCTCCAGATAGCGGCTGATGCACTGCATGGAATGGCGCGCGGTCATCAATGAAATCAGAAAGGGCAACACCAGGATGAGGGGATCAAGGCTAAAGCCCACCAGCGACATAAAGCCCAGACCCCAGACAGCACTCAGGGCGGCAGACAGTATCGGAATAAATACCGCACGTTTGCTGCGGTAGTACAGATACAGCATACCGATAATACCGAGAACGGTAATGCCCAGGATCATTAAGACCTGGTTCGTATGATAATTGATGTAGCCCAGGTGCATCGGTTCGCCGGCAATATTGATAATATGGTTTTCATCTTCGGTATGCTGCCGGATGCGGCTCAGCTCATTAAATACCACCTCATAGTCGATATCTACCTCAAAAAAGTCCACCATAATAAGGGTCTTCTTGCTGTCATAGGAAACATACTGCCCGTAATAGCGCGGGTTGCTGTAAATGCTGTCACGCAGAACCTGCATTGCTGCCTCGTCGGCGGGCACATCCGGAAACATTAAGGCTGTTATTTTCATGGTCCCGGAACTGAATTTAAAGTCTTTCATCTTGGATGTGGCAATCGACCTGATCTTGTAAGGATCGACTCCCGGTATTTTTTCCAGCTCACGGGTAATCCATTGTACTTTTTCCAATGTCTTTTTATTAAAGATATCACCCTCACGGACCTGGACCATAATAAGCACCTGATTGGCACCCCCGAAAATATCCCTGGTTTTGTTATGTACTTTGATAAAAGGATGGCGTTGAGGCAGCAGATCACCAAAATTTGTCCGGACGGGAAGTTTTGTAAATTCATAGAGAAAAAAAGCGCTTATTACAAAGATAAGGGTTAAAAATACCATACGTTTTGCCACCAGAACTTCAGCAAATTTTTTCAATGGTATGCTCCTTTGTGGTGAAGTTTAGCTGTTTGGGAAAGCTTTTCTACCGGAAAGGTGTTTATTGAATGTCTCAGATACATTGTCGCTTAAGCTGAAAAGGGTTTTTGTCAGGGCCGGTGTATGTATTACGAATCTCAAATATTTCGAATTTCAAACATTTTATTAACTGAAATATTATAAAATTTATCCTTTGTCAAGCTTTTTTTGCAGAATAACCGTGGAGAAAAAAAGATATTTTGCTGTATGCTACAAGACTGTATCGGGGTGCTCACATATAACGCTGCCTGGCCCGGCAGAATAAAAAATATAAGCAAAATCAGCAGATTGAAAGCTCAAAAAACAATGCCGGAAAATATGCTTTTCCGGCATTGTTTTTATTTGGTGTTTTTCAAAAATTACCCTATAGTCCTGTCAAACATTTCATGAAAATGAACAGCCAGCCCCTCGTCCCCCTGCAGCTTTATTTTGCCGTGCATAAACATACTGAAAGGGGTAGCCTTTTCAAGCACAAGCTCGATATAATCTTTTGAATCCATTTTTATACCGACATCCGGTGCGTCGGCCCTGCCGGTTTTTACCTCGATTGTACCGTTGTCAATTGCAACAGACCACACGCCGGCACCTTCACCGGTCAATTCAATTTGAAATACCGCTTTAAGCTTGCCGGCCCTGTCCGGCAAAAAAGCTTCGGGCATCTTTTCAAATATTGTTTTCACATCATCGGCTACACTCATTATCACCTACCTCCTGTTCTGTTTACCTCATGTGGCGGACCAACAGCATATGCCATTACTATAATTTATGCAATAAGAAAAAACATGCTTGATCCGGCCGCCGACTTCCGCACCGATCTCATTCAGGCTGCGCGAGACGAACTCATATTTTCTGATGCTTAGATACTTCAAATCTTTTACCAGCCGTACAAGATACCTCAGTTTTTCTATTTTCAAGTTTGCCTCCTGCAAAACGGCTGTTTTGTTCCTGGTATATACCGCCTGAATGATCAGTTCCATAACATCGAGCAGTGTTGTCTCGATCCGGTCTCCCAATAGATACCGTTGGCCCTTGGGAAACTTTTCCAGCACGGGAACGATCCACAAAAGCAGATCGTAAGTCCTGGTAAGTGCATTCACTTCTTTAAGCGTTTTATCCATTCAAAGGGTAACAGGGTAAAAAATCAAAGGTTAAGAGTCCTGGCGCAACGAAACCCCATACTGATGCCCCTGCCGAGAGGGTCGATCCTGCCGCGGATCGCACAGCGGCAGCCGCTTGATCCGCCGCCCCAGGAGCCGCCCCGCAAGACTCTTCTGTCCTTGTCTTCATCATAAAAGCTGGATGTCCACTCCCAGACATTACCCGCCATGTCATAGCATCCGTACGGGCTCCTTCCGTTAGGATAACGTGTAACCGGCGTGGTTCCTTCAATACCGCTTTCGCGACTGTTGCATTTCTCTTTGTCAAAGCCATTTTCCCAGGGATACTCGAACCCCTCCTTTCCGCGGGCGGCTTTTTCCCATTCCTCTTCCGTCGGCAGCCGTTTACCGGCCCATGCGGCATAGGCTTGCGCTTCATAATAGGAGACCCCCACTACCGGGTGGTCGGGCAGCCCGGATCTTTCAGCCCAGTGTCTCGGCCGGGTAACTCCTGCCGTCTTCCTCCATTGTAATCCGGCACTGCTCCAGAATGTATCTTTTTCGTACCCCCCTTCATCAATAAATTTTTTATACTGACTATTGGTCACAGGGTAAACATCCATGTAAAAATCATATTCAATGGTTTTATTATCCTTGTTTTCGCCGTAAAGAAACTCCCCGGCCGGGATTTTAACCATATTATCCGATTTATACTGAAAATCTTTTTCGCTTCCCGCCTTGTCTCTTGCATCAACAGCGCTTTCGACAATCCCGCTCAATGTTATCAACTGTTCAAGTGTCTCCCGGTCGACATCAAACGCTTTAATAATATTTACCAGGGTCTTATTTCTCAGATACCCGTAAAATGAATTGGGGATATTCTTTTCCTGGAATACTTCATCTGAAAATTCCCACCGATCATTTTTGGCGGTAATTTCATTTAGGTCTTTGATTGCTTTTTGAAGTTCCGCCAGGATATTAGGGTTTTCTTTCAGTTCCTCTCTGAGGGAGGGATAACTGTAGTCGATAATATTCCAGAAAAAGATGTGCTTAAAGGCGACTTCGATCTTTCTTTCTCTGAAAAGGTCTTCCTGAAGGCTCATGTTATTAATAAACCGCTTAAACTGGCGGGGATTGTTTTTCACAGCCGGCAGAATCAAAGGCAGGTGGGCAATCATGTCCTCCTTAAAATCAGGGGAGATATGCTCAATAAACGATTCAAAACCGGTATCAGAAATATGAGGCAGGTTAAAGGTAACCTGAACGATTTTGTCCATAAAAGCAACGGCATCGGCACCGTACCTTCCTTGTAACGCTTGCTCTATGATATCGTTGGCCGCGCCGATGACAAAAATACAGCCTTGCCGGTCCATAAACAACTTAATGGTTTCAAGGACCTTTAATATCCTCGGCCGCGGGCAGCGGTCAAGGTCATCAATGAACACAACCAGGGCGGCCGTTTTATCATCCGGTTTTTCAGAGTCCGTGACTTTTGCACGCCAGCTTAGATACGTCCAGAGCAGGTCATCAAAGTATTTTTGAAACGTTTCATAGAATCCGAGTTTGTCCTTGTATTCGAGCTCCGAAAAAATTTCCGTTATATCCGTTCCCGTTACTATCTTCGAAATATTGCCGACAACCTTTGAATAATCCAACCTTTTTGTCAGTTTTTCAATCAGGGCCTTGCATTCTTCAAAAAAGTTGTCCGCCGCCATGGTTTTAAATATTTCTTCAATCAGAGCGGCAAGAATTTCGTTTTCATTATTAAATTTCCAGGCCTGAAACCAAACGGACTTGCACTTCCTGTAAATGTTTGCATCCGTATATTCATCGCTGCCCAGGGACGATTGTACGGTTTTCATTAATGTGGTCTTCCCGGACCCCCAGGGTCCGTATATACCTATAACAAGCGGCGTTTCGTTCTCTTTATTGGCTATCAGACCTGCTATGGTACGGGTATATGCGTCAAACCCGAAAGAGACTGTCCTTAAATCGCTTTCAGGATTGTCACTGATGATTTTTACCGGTAGAGTTTTTTTCTTTTCTTTCACCATCATCAAACCCCCTTTAGTTTGAAGCCTTGCCGGTGACTGCCCAGAGATTACTCTTCAGGAGTTTTTAACCAATGCCGTCATTGTAGGATTATACATCCGTTCTATCCGACTACGGGCTACAGCCAAACACAATCTTTCATATTACCAAACATACCTACAGTGTTTGGAGTCAAGACCGCCTTAGCCGTATTTCAATATTTGTTCTATGATTTTTTAAGCCTGGTTCGCAGCTTCTTGTCAACCGTGGTTTGACCCCTCATCCGTACAATTATGCTGCACATACTGTTGTAAATACGTAAATACTTACTTTAGCACGTGAATACTAATAAGGTTCCCCCATTACAGATCGCCTGTCAAGAAAAACCTTTTTCCCCAACCAGTAAATATCCCCCTAGATGTAAAATACTGAATCCGGTGTCTAGTACAGCGTCACATTTGAATTTGTCAGTTTATCGGTGAAGGTCTTTGGTTTTGATCAGCAAGGGCGGTGTGAGCAATTGCCTATACCATAAGAGACGGTCGTTCAAGCGAGCACATAGCCCGCAGCAATCAACACCAAAGACCCTCACTAAATCATTACCCCCACATTCAAAAGTGCCACCGCGGCGCTAGCCGCCATATTGTACTTGAAAACACAGGCTTCTGTAGGCTATAAGTTATGAAGCTCGGCCCTGCCGGAGCAGGTTTCACCCGCAACAGGGCAGGTAAAAGGTTGATATCGGTTATCAGCAGGTATTAAAAAAATGAGTAAACAGCAGCACACTATTAACGACGGTAAACCTCATAAACGCTACAGTACCTTCGCGGGCGTTTTCACTCCTACCCTGCTCACGATTCTGGGCGTGATCATGTACCTGCGGCTGGGCTGGGTCGTGGGGAACGCCGGACTTTTCGGCGCCCTGCTGATCGTTCTGCTCGGCAGCTTTATAACCCTGGCAACCGCCCTCTCGCTTTCATCCATTGCAACCAACACTCATATCGGTGCCGGCGGACCATATGCAATTATAGCAAAATCGCTGGGCCTGGAAATCGGAGGTAGTGTCGGCATACCCTTGTTCCTGTCCCAGACCCTTGCCGTGGCCATGTATGTGTTTGGATTTCGCGAAGGCTGGCTTTGCATCTTTCCCCACCATTTACCCCTTGCCGTGGACCTTATGATATTTGTTTGCCTCTTCATCATTACCTATATCAGCACCGGTCTGGCCTTTCGGGCGCAGTACGTTGTGCTGTTGCTTATCGCAGCATCTCTGGTCGCTGTGTTTGCGAGCGGTTTCGGGCGGGAAGCCGCGCAGCCCGTTATATGGTGGGGCACATTCAAAGGCGTAAAGGACTCCGCGTTTTCCGGGAGCTCATTCTGGTATGTTTTTGCGGTTTTTTTCCCCGCCTGCACCGGCATTATGGCCGGCGCAAACATGTCCGGGGAACTTAAAAATTCCCGCCGCGCTATTCCTCTGGGAACGCTGTCCGCAATTTGCGTGAGTACCCTGATTTACCTCGCCCTGTGTGTGTGGCTGGCAACCGTTGCTTCTCCGGATGAATTGATATCAAACTATAACATCATGCTTGACCGCTCATTATCAAGATACGTGGTGCTGGCAGGCATGCTTGGCGCAACCTTCTCATCGGCCATATCAATCCTGATCGGCTCACCGCGTATTTTGACCGCCATGATAGAGGATGGCCTTTTCCACAAATATAAATGGCTGGCTAAGCGCTCAGCCACTGGTGAGCCGCGCAAAGCCCTCTTCATCAGCTGTGCAATCGTGTTGCTGGCCCTCATGCTGCGCGATTTAAATATCATCGCTCCGCTCATTACAATGTTTTTTCTGATCTCATATGCCACGATTAATGCCGTCATGCTGCTCCAGCAAAAAGTCGGCATGATAAGCTTCCGCCCGACTTTTCGTATCCCGTTACTTATCCCCTTGTGCGGTTGGGCCGGCTGTGTGGTCACCATGTTTATCATCCAGCCGATATTCAGCCTGATAGCTATAACTATAGTGGCCGTTTTAATCCCGATACGGTTCACCAAGGACGCCCAGCGCCGCCCGGCTGATGTTCGCAGCGGCCTGTACGTGTCGCTCGCTCATCAGGCCGTAGCACAGATCATCAAGCTCGAATTAACCACCGAACGGTCCTGGGCACCTTATCTGCTGGTTGCAACGAAATATGCTCCTCACTTTGAAACCCAAATCCCTTTCTTATCCGATCTTTGCAAATCCGAAGGAGCCGTCAAGCTGCTCGGTCTGGCCGCGGATATACACCAGGTCCCTGAAATTACCCGGGAGACCGAGCAGCTTACTGAATTGATGCGTGCTGAAAATGTATTCTCAACCAGTGCTGTTTTGATTGAAGCGGATGAAACAATGATCATACCCAGCATGCTGGCGCTCAAAAGCGCCTTTTTCAAGCCCAATATAGTATTTGTATGGTGCAGCAAAGACGGGTCGCGGGATGCCATACAGAAAAATTTAATTAATGAAGCCGAATCGCTCCAGGTGGGTGTCATGCTGTTTTTGCCGTATGACGACAGTGAAGCAATCGATCGTTCCGGCGCTATAAATATCTGGCTTCCCGATCTTGACAGACTGCTGCAATCTACCGGTGGGCAGAGCAGGGATGGTATCCTGCAATTGCCTGATCTGCTGAAGCTGGACAACATGAACCTGGCAATACTAACCGCCTATCGCCTTTCGCGGGCCTGGCAGTCGCCACTGAACCTGATCTCCGTAATTGACAGCGACGATGAGCGCCAAAACGCCGAGCAGGTGCATGCAGAGATTATATCCCAGTGCAGGCTGCCGGCCAAATTTGCCTGCAGTACCATTCTAACGGGTGCATGCAGAGAATGCCCGGCTGCCGCGCCGAAGGCCGGCTTGCAGCTTTTCAGCATCGGTTCAACACTTGTTGATTTTGATCATTTTAGAGAAATTGGAGAGCAAACCGGAACCCCCTGCCTGTTCATGAAAGACTCAGGCCTTGAGGATGCGCTTGTGTGAAATACGGCAGAACGGATGGGGCAAAGCACATTACGCCAATAGAATCCTGGAGTCACACCTCGTCTGATTTTATTAGACCTGTGGATATTTTATATTTGAATTATTAAGATAAAATAGGCTATATCTTACATATAGTGCTGAATTTCAAAAAACAATATAATCCCAGCAAACAGCATTTTTTACACACGTATGGAAATTTCTCTTCAAGGTGTTATCGGAAAAATTTTTCTACCCAGTATATTACAGCTTTTGTGTAATGACAAAAAGACCGGGGTCCTGCGGGTCTGGCAAGGGGAAGCCGAGGTCAAGATTTACCTGCATGAGGGCAATATTGTCTATGCTGTAAGCTCTCAGAAAAATCACCGTCTGGGCTACCTCCTGCGCAAAAAGGGGATTGTATCCTCCCAGGAACTGCGGACCTGTCTGAAAACAGCCCAGGAAAGAAAACAGGCCCTGGGAAAAATCCTGGTCGCAAGAGGCATTATAACAAAAAAAAATCTGCAAACATTCATGTCTGAGAAAATACAGCTTACGCTTAACAGTCTGTTAACGTGGAAAACAGGACAGTTTGAGTACCTAGAGAAAAATCTTAACCTGACCGGTCATATTATCACCCCGCTGCATTCCCTGGAGCTTATTATGGAGGCTTGCCGGAGCGCAGACGAAAAGTCGAAAACAGCAAAAAAAGAATCAATCAATAAAAAAAGGAGCGGCCAAGAACCGACCCGCAATAAGAAGGCGAAAAAAAGAAAACCAAAAACAATCACCCTTGTCCCTACAGATGAGTTTGATTCATTAATCAAGGAAAAATAATACGTCTGCTTTACAGCTACCCCGGCTATTACCCGCAGGAACCAGCCATATTTACTATTGACACATCAATGGCACTCCCGTAAATTTATAGTTTAAAATTGTTTACCTAGCGATCGTATACGTGAGTATGTATTGAAGCCTGGATAATAAGAACCTCTGAAGAAAGGAAATAAAAATGAAAATATTCGACCTGGAACATATCCTGATAGAAAAATTCAGTACGTATATTAACGGGATGGAGGAAATTGCTTCCGGCAAAGAGCCGGCCGGTCAGAAAGATGACCAGAAACTTTTCCTGCATGTCTTTGCCGCCGATGAGAAAGCAGACAATCCCTTGAAAAAAATAAGTTTCATGCTGCTGGAAAACGGGATGATTAAGAACAAAGATGATAAAACCCGGCTGGATCCGGGTGAATTTACGGTTGCCACATTTATTCCGAACGACTCCCTGCCGCTGCCCATGTTCAACATGGAATGCTCCATCCACTTTGAAAAATACATCCAGTGCCGCGCCGAAATTCCGCCTATGTCAACAAATGCCGCTTACCAGGAAGCCTTTTGCAGGCCGGTCCAGGAACTCAGACAGGGGCTGGAGGCTCTACCGGGCCTATCACCTCAAACAACACTTCCCGGTCTTGAAGAGTACTCATCAGGCGGGCTGCTGGCCGGCCATATCGAGCTGCAGCACAAGGAAACAGTCCTGCAGTGGTTTTTAGGATATGTTGACCTCTACCTGTCCTTTATAAACAAACGCGACGAGATCCCTGTCTTGCAAGATACTGCGATTATACGTGAAGGTGTTCAGCGCAAAGCTGCCTTCTGCCGGATGTTCAGCCAGATGACACCGCATATTCTCGGTGACCTGCCGGAACTCTACTCGGATGAGCTGGCGCAAAAAATCAGCGGGCTGCTGTTTTAGTTTTCTTCAATATCAACCTTCCATCCGATACGAAACCTGCGATGGCACTGGGGACAGATCAGCATGATCTTCCACGGCCCCGGTACTGCGGCCTGCTGAAAGGAAACATGAAAACCATCGGTATATTTACATTCAGGGCACGTGTATAGTTCCCCTGCGGGCCGGAGCTGCTCAATTTTTTCCTGGGTCCCCATCTCCATGGTACTATCCCCTCAAAAAAATGTTTACAAAATTATTTCACTTTTTTTGATGCTTGAACAATTTTAACAGTGCCCCCTCTCTAAGGTCAACTGCCCCGTGGGGACATACCTCCATACAGCACAGACACTGGATACATTCCTTAGAGTTGATTGCGAACCCGCCCTCACCGGCAGATATACAATGCAGCGGGCAGGCTTCAACACAATTATTGCACTGCCGACACAGCTTGGTATCAATACATGGATGGGTGGTCAAAGGCCCTTTAAGGAAACCCAGGATGCTTTTAATAAGTCCCTTCATTTCCGTAATTTCAGGAGGAAAGTGAAAGTCATGTGCGGTCACCTTATCAATCGGTTCTCCAAGAACGTTAACAGAGCTGAGCCGGGCGGTATCATAGTGCTCATTCAGAGCAACTTTCAGGGTAGGAAACCGCTTCGGCGGCAGACCGAGCACTGCAGTTATGACTGCATCCACTGCCAGAGCATCTGTTCCCGAGATGATTAATCCCAGATCATGGGGGTCCCCGAATCCCGGCCCCTTGCCCTGCATGGCAACAATCCCGTCGGTTATAGACAATACAGGGTTAACCAGCGTATACAGGTCCAGCAGCATCTGTGAAAAATAGGCACTGCCTTTGTGTGCCGTGCGCACATGCCATTGGGCCTTGCGTATGCCCGGAATGCATCCAAAAACATTTTTTACTGCAAGGGTCAGGAAAGTCAGCCCATGTGTTTTCAGTTTGGGCAGATTTATTATCTTATCAGCTTCCAGCACCACTTTACCTACTGTAAACTGCTTGAAGCATTTACCCTGCGGGTGCTTGACATCTACCGGCTCAAATTCGACAATCTCTATACCCAGCTCCCGCGCAGCCTCGGCAACCCCGCACTTCTCAGCCACTTTCAGGGCACTGCCCATCTGAGGACTGTCTCCTATCATGGGCCTGGCGCCGGTTTCCAGTACCAACTGTGCAACGGCTTTCACAACCGCCGGATGAGTGTTGACACATTTCTCCGGGGATCGACCGACAAGGAAATTCGGTTTAAGCAAAACCCGTTCCCCCGTGCTTACGAAGGAGCCCATTCCTCCCAACAGGTCAACTCCTTCTTTTACTGCCCGGTAAACCTGGTCGTATGAATAGTCTTGACACTTTTTTATCGATACCTGTGCTCCCATGGCATACTCCTTATAGTAACAATCTAAATGCGAGGGTTTTGCTCCCCGAGTGAGACAATAAAAAAATTGCAATGCAGCCGTAAATCAACGTTATCTCATTCTCCTACGTGCTGCGGGCCGCGCAGCGCCCGGCAAGCCAGCCGGTTGAGAAAGCGGCCTGGAGATTATATCCACCCGTATCGGCGTGTACGTTAAGAAGCTCACCTGCAAAAAAGAGTCCCTTTGTCAGTCGGGACTCCATTGTCCGGGGGTTGATCTCCCGTGTATCTATGCCTCCCGCCGTTATGATCGCCTCGGCAAACGGACGGTGCCCGGTCACTTCCAGACGGAAGTCCTTAAGCCATGTGCGCAGGCACCTGCGCTCCTGTGCGGTAATCTGCCGCACCTGACGACTGGGGGCCACCCCGGTCATTTCAGTGCAAACCGATATCATCTCTCTGGGCAGCAGCCCCCGCAGAAAGCTGCTGTATTGTTCCCGGCCCCGTGATGCAAAATCTCTCTGAAGACGCCCTGCCAGTTTTTTCTCATCAAGTGCCGGTTTAAGGTCGATGGAAAGAATTATTTTATGTCCGCCGCGCATGGCATCGACGGCATCACCGCTGAGGGTGAGGATCGCCGGCCCGCCGACGCCGAATTTCATGAACAGCATCTCTCCGAAAACTTCTTTGCGTTTCCTGTTGTCGACAAGCATGCGCACGCTAATATTGCGCAGGGTGAGCCCTGCCATTTTTTCGGCGGCACTACCCGAGGTTTCCAGAGGAACAAGCGCCGGACGTACAGGTACCGTGTGGTGGCCGGCCTCCTTTGCAAGCCGGTATCCGTCCCCCGTTGAGCCTGTTGCCGGATATGCTGCACCGCCGGTGGCCAGGATAACTGCATCACAGGCTATTTTCCGCCTGCGGGATACAACACCGCTGACACTCCCCCTGCTGATCATCAGCCTCTCAACGCGTGAAGACAGCGTAATCTTTACACCGCACTGCTTAAGCCAGTGCATAAACACAGTCACAACATCCTGCGCTCTGCTGCTTGCAGGAAACACACGACCACCCCTTTCCGTTACTAATTCCAGCCCGCGTTCTTTAAAAAAATCCGTAAGCTCGGTAGTGCAAAAACGGGAAAAAGCCTGACGCAGGAAAGTGCCCGTACTGCTGAAGTGGACTATAAAATCACCGGGGTCGGCAACGTTGGTGATATTGCAGCGGCCTTTGCCGGTAATGCAGAGCTTACGCCCGGGACCTTTCATCTTTTCAAGCAGAAGAATATCAGCTCCGGCTTCTGCGGCTTGCCCGGCCGCCATCAATCCGGCGGCTCCGCCGCCGACCACAACTATTCTGCGTCTAATCATGAATCTGTTGTTGAACAAATTGGTGCAACAATAGAGTAGGTTCCGGGTTTCAGCATTATAGGTTTCAGGTTCACCACGATAATCTTGGGGGAACTGTTAGAGTGTTATGTCTTTGTTGGTAATCTACTAAAACAATCCGGCAGTATGCGGCCGACAACATATTACAAACAACAAACTATTTCGTTTTAAACTCAACAACCTTACGGGTAAGTTCCAACTCACCCATGCACCTCATATACAGATCAAAAGCTCTGTTTTCCTTGGATGTCCAGTGTACTTCCATGTTGTGGTCATCAACCCGCTCAAGCATCAGGTCCCAGTTTGTCTTTCTAAGGATTTCGGCCTCTTCTTCATCTATTATACCTTTTGTCAGGGCCTCTTGTATATCTTCCGCTTCAGGGGGCGGATCAAACACGGCCTTGTGTCCGCCCTGCCAACGATAAATCTGCCATTTGAGGCTGTCAAAATCATAAAACACTTTGCCGGGCTCTTCTTCTCCGATTTCAATCACGTCGAACCCCTCAGTAGTTGTAGGAATAACTACGGCTTTTTCACTGGTGAGCTTGTCAACAACTTTAACAGGGTACCATGCAAAGCCCTCATTACCACACCTGTTGCAAATAAAGAAATTTATCTCATCACGAAATATTTTATCATCTGTTGTTTTGTCTTTCCCGATGGTCAACCTTGTCCATATCCTGGCAGAAAAACGCATACCGCATTCGGCACATTCAAGCACGACCTTTTGTTTCATATAAAAATCCTTACCTGTTTATTAAAACATATGAGCACGGCTGAGCTCCTAATAGATAGTTATCCCGCTGTAAGTGTTTGTTGTCTGGTGTTTAGTGTTTAGTGTTTAGTATCCCCGCCTCCGGCGGGATTTGCGCTTCGCCCCAACCAGTATCCAGATTTCTCATTACTCATTATTCTTTATACCATCTTTTTCAATCCGAATATGCATCATAATATCTTGCATAAATATTTTTTTGCGGTTGATAACAGGAACTATTTATGGACTTTTCAGCATTGTCCAGTAACAGAAAAGGTAAAAATGCATATTGTAACATAATAAATGTTTGCAATTATTTACATAATTATTATATTAAATATAAAAATTTTTAATATTAAATCGCTTTTACGGCAAACAAATTCACCGGCATCAGTATCAATATGTTTAACCTTGACAAACAGATTCTATAACGTTATATATGAACAAATGTTCATATGTTTTAATATTCAACTACACTGTTTGTATAAACCATAAATGATCAAGCGCTTTTATGAAAACCGGAAATGAGCAGGAAGCCTGTCACGCCCATGATGAACCCGTAGCATCGGTAAAGAAGCAGATGCGTAACCGCGAGACACTTCTGGACCTGGCAGAGATTTTTAAAGTGCTGGGAGATCATACCCGAGTGCAAATCCTTGATGCCCTGTCACAGTCCGAGCTGTGTGTCTGCGCCCTGGCAGAACTGCTTAACATGTCGTCCTCAGCCGTATCGCATCAGTTGAGGGTCTTGCGGACTGCAAAAATTGTGAAATTTCGCAAGCAAGGCAAACACGTCTATTACAGCCTGGATGACCATCATATTGAAAATCTCATGCAGGAAGGTCTTGATCACATACAGCACGGATAGCGCTTGCAATTGCACATACTTTGTATAGGAATTTTTATGGATATTATCCTGACGGTTTTAAAAGAATCCTGGCATATTCTCCAGGACTCCGCCCTGTTTATACTCTTTGGCTTCTTTATTGCCGGCCTGATAAAAGCTTTTCTCCCTGATGACTTTGTAGCCGGCCATCTGGGCAAGGGTAAATTTTTCAGGGTCATGAAGGCTTCTGCTCTGGGCGTGCCGATTCCCCTGTGAAGCTGCGGGGTTGTCCCCACTGCCGCAGGTCTGCGGCGTCAAGGAGCAAGCAAGGGTTCTACCGCAGCATTTTTAATCTCTACACCGGAGACCGGTGTTGATTCAATCGCAGTAACCTATGCCCTGCTGGACCCCATCATGACAGTGCTGCGACCGCTTTCCGCTTTTATCACAGCAACGCTTGCAGGCATTTGTATCGACAAGATTGATAAAACCGCCCCGGACAGGCTGCCGGACGCTTCCACCTGAGCCGACAATCATTGCTCCTGCGGGCCGGGAGCATGCAAGCAACCGCTATTGCACAAGCTGTCCGACGGATTTTCCTATGCTTTCAATGATCTGCTGGGAGATATCGGCAAGTGGTTTTTAGCCGGCGTGTTGATTGCCGGAATCATTTCCGCTTTTGTTCCGGGACAGTTTATTGAAACGCACCTTGGCGAAGGTTTCCTGCCCATGCTGGTCATGCTCATTGTCGGCATCCCCATGTATGTATGCGCAACCGCCACCACGCCCATAGCTGCAGCCCTGGCTTTTAAAGGTCTGTCACCCGGCGCAGCCCTGGTGTTTCTGCTGGCAGGTCCGGCCACCAATGTTGCCTCGCTAACCGTAATTACCAAAATCCTGGGCAAAAAGGCCACGGTGGTGTACCTGGCATCCATTGCGGTCTGCTCTTTGGCCATGGGAATTGCAGCTAACTATCTGTACGCATCCTTAGGTATAAGCGTAACCGGCTGGGTTCACAAAAGCTCGGTCCACGATCATGGTATTCTTTCCAATCTTTTTCCGCTAATCCTGCTGGCCCTGATTATATATACCCTGCTGCGTCAACACCTGTTTCAAAAACCCGTATGCGAATGCGGCCCTGATCATGACCATCAGCATGACCATGGTCATTCCCAGTAAAGGGTTTAGTTCTTTCTCCTTTGTGCTGCTCTAGAACATTTCTCTTGTTTCTATAGCCCGTGAGCACTGCGAAGGCTGCGGCAGTGCGAGCGATGGACGATATGGTAATTTCCGGATATTTCAGCGAACACATAGCCGCAGGCAGTCAAATTGCATCAGCCTTCGCAGTGCTCATCTGTGCGGCTACGCTTTTTTGCACAATGCTCTAATGGTCTGCAGCCGAAAACGCTTTCAGCTTCCAGAACGTAATGCTTGATGTGAGCAGTGCCACACAGATGGACAAATCAAGACCGCAAACTAAACAGAGAAAACCGAATTTTCCTGCTGCGGCCCTGGACATCCACGCGCCCGTGGGGATAATAATTGCTAAAAATATGATCATACCGGGTCGGAAGCACTGCCAAAGCCTGGGTTGTTTAAGAGCCTTGATCCTTTTAATGTTTTTCTCACAGCTGTGAAAAAAAATAAAACGGGCCTTGATTAATCCGACTGCAACTCCCAAAAGAGGTGCAAGAAAGACCCAGATAGATTCCGGGTTGATTGCATAAGCACCCCGAGCCAGGGAGCCGCCCTTGAACAACAGGGCAATCCCGCCGGAATACCAAACAAACGCGGCCAGGAGCATCACCAGACGATTTGAAACTGCCATCACACAATCCCTCCTCTAAAAAAAACTTTGAGAAGCATCATCCCGGGCCCCGGTCACCACACGGGACCGGGGACGTGCAGGAGCCTTAAATATTAATCCTTTTCCCCGACGATGTATTCACCTTCAAAATAAATGGATTCGATGTGAATCCCCTTGACGCCTGCATAGCCGGGGTATATTTCCCCGTACACCTCTATAGTACGTCCCACCATGGGAGTCTGGGTCGACCACGTAAACAGACCTTCTGCTTTCTGCTGCTTGGTCAGCACCCGCGGCATGCGATGGGCCTGTTCGCTTTGCGTGACCCGCTCCCCTTTGCGGGGGCACGGATAATAGAGAGTCCCGTCCTCTGCCAGCAGAAAAATCTTGCTGTTGCGCTCGGCGCTCTGCTTGGCGGCATATAACTCTTCGGCTGTGTAGGGCTTACCGAACGGTCTGTTCTGCGGCTCTGTGGTTCCGTTAAAAAAAGAGTTTCCTTCAACGAATACACCCTTAACGGTTTTTCCGGCCTGAGAAGCGGCCCAGAAGGTTTCTTCCATGGCCTTTATTTTTTCTGCATACTTTTCCTTGTGCGTCTTTTCCTGCTGTTCTTCGGCCTGAACAGACCCTGCCAGAACCAGGCTTACCAGTACGGTAATTATGAATTTCCAGTACTTCATGATGACCTCCTTATAAAAATAAAAAACGGGTGTGCGATCGCCCGTAAAAAACATTACATTACATCGTTTGACTCAATCATTTCCTGTTTTCTCCCGCGAAGATCTCTTACGATAAGATAGGTAGAAATAGAAAATCCGGCGATAATCACCGACATGATCGGCCAATTGATGTGAACCCAAGGCTCCTTGAGCAGGCCCCACTTGGCCAGAATCTCCACATCGTTCCACAGAATCGTCACCGTTGGAATGGCATAGCGCAGGTTGGCGCCGAACTTACCGTAACCCAACAGCTTGTAGGTCAGATAAAAGAACACGGAAAAAGAAGCGAAGAACAACATATAAGTAAACCAGGAATGGGGGCCGAAAAGCTCCGGATCATAGGCGATCATCAGCAGCACGTAAAAAGTCCAGGTGACCATGATGTACTCAAAGGCGGTGCGCGGCCCGTAGTTGCCGATCTTTCCTGTGGCAATGGCCTTGGTGCGCATCAGCCCCAGGGTCCTGCGCAGGAAAAAGATAAAGTTACAGCGTACGCTTTCCTGGTACAGCAGGTAGGTAAAAACCATCAGAAGCATCATGAACGTCCACTTCATAAGACGGTACTCCGGATAGCTGCCGTTCCAGGTATAGCAGACGCCCATTCGCTCTCCACCGTACATCAGGCTGTATTCAAAAGAAAACCACAACCCCAGCCCGCCGAGTGTGCCCCAAAAGCTTTGCCACCCGTCTGATTTCATCCACCGGGTCAGGTAGATGATGACAAATCCTGTAATGGCCATCTGCCAAGCAAAGGTAAACTTGTATGCCGGATTGTATTTTTCAATCAGCACCATGACAATGTGGCCTATGGCCGACAGGCCGAAGATCCACACCAACGACACAGCGGTATAAAATATGGACTTTACCGAAATAATAGGTTTTTTTGCCATTTTATTTCTCCTTAAAACAAATGTAAACAATAATTCTGTTCAAGCCTTGCAGCGTAATGTAATGCAAGCAAGAATCATAGGATAAGTATTACGATGGCAAGGAATAAAAGAATGGTGGATACTATTATCGTTAAAAAAAGAGGAATGTTCAGGGTCTCTTCCGGCCGGCAACTTGCAGCCGACTGGTCATTTGCCGACACCACCGAGAGGTTGGAAACTGGATACTTTTTACCCTGCGTGTCGAAAGAATCTTTATGTACCTTAGCAATAACGTTTCTGTTAACATACCCCTGACTTATCTTACTAACCGCAGGGCACATCATCAGGTAAATGAAAGTAATGATGAGAAGTACTATCGGAAATATTTTGCGTTTCGGCATAGTATAGCTTTATGCAATTCAGCAATTATTTTGTTATTCTCTTTGCGAGTGATGGGTGCCCTCCAGGGGTGCAGAGTACTCAATGCTAAAGCCGCAGTCGGTATAGTGCAGAAGGATTTTATCGCCTGTGGGGTCTATACGAACACATTCATTGTTAAATGGCTGATCCAGCAAACTCCATCCAAATTGTAGAGCAAAACCAATAAGGGGTTAAAACACTGGTCCGATATTTTAAATATTTGATCTTCTAATTATTATATATTTTAAATTTCTTATATTCAAATTATTCAACTTAATATTATTATTAATTTATAATAGTTTGATTTTCGAAATATATTTTAAAATAATCTATTCCCATCCCCCTGTCAAGGATTTTTTAACAGGGTGTCATAAGGACCGGCAAAGGCTTCACCGCAGTTGATTTTTTGATCCTGCCTTTTTATAAAATTAGATCTATCGTTCACTCTATTTTTTCACTGGACATATTTTGGTCAGATATCATAGTATAGACCTTCCTTAGATAATTCATGCATATTACAGCGTGCAGGTATTACAGACCTAAGCAGAGGGGGTTTACGCTACAATGATGAAAAAAACCGGTTTTGATAATGAGCTGTATTTAAAGGAACAAACAGCGGCAATTCTTGACCGCACAAAAAAATTCGACAATAAGCTGTATCTTGAATTCGGAGGTAAGCTGCTGTTTGATTATCATGCCTCCCGTGTTTTACCCGGCTTTGACCCCAATGTAAAAATGAAACTTCTGCAGGGGTTTAAGGATACGGCTGATATTATTCTCTGTATTTTTGCCGGCGATATTGAACGAAAAAAGGTGCGGGCGGACTTCGGCATTACCTATGATACCGATGCGTTAAAGCTCATTGATGATCTGAAAGAATGGGGCATAGACATAACTGCCGTCGTGATTACCCGCTTTGAAGATCAGCCGGCAGCAAAAGTGTTTAAAAACAAGCTGGAGCACCGCAATATAAAAGTCTATGTGCACCGCTACACCAGGGGATATCCCACTGATGTGGATTTAATAGTCAGTGATGAAGGCTACGGGGCCAATGAATATATCCAAACCGAAAAGCAGCTTGTTGTTGTCACCGGCCCCGGTCCCGGCAGCGGCAAACTTGCTACCTGCCTTTCCCAGCTGTATCACGAGTATAAACGCAACATTCATGCCGGATACGCGAAATTCGAGACGTTCCCGATCTGGAACCTTCCTCTAAAACACCCCGTAAATATTGCCTATGAAGCGGCAACAGCCGACATTCAGGACTATAACCAGATAGACCCGTTTCATTTAGAAACGTACCGGGAAACCGCCATCAACTATAACAGGGATGTTGAAGTCTTTCCGGTACTCAAACGCATCCTTGAAAAAATATCGGGTTCAAAGTCTATGTATAACTCCCCTACCGATATGGGCGTTAACAGGGCCGGATGTGCCATTACAGACGATGCCGCCGTGCAGGAAGCCGCCAAACAGGAGCTTATCCGCAGGTATCTGCGATACAACTGCGAATATGTGTTGGGTTTTGTCGACCGGGATACTGTTCAGCGAGTTGAGCTTCTCATGAGTGAACTCAACATTCATCCCAATGAACGCGTGGTAATTGCCGATGCCAACAAAGCTGCTGTTACGGCTCAAGAAAAGAAAAAAGGCCATGACGGTATTTTTTGCGGAACAGCCCTTGAGCTTCACGACGGTACCATAATAACGGGATGTAATTCCCCTCTCATGCATGCTGCTTCGAGCCTCGTAATAAATGCCATCAAGCACCTGGCGGACGTGCCGCAAAAAATGCACCTGCTGCCGCAGAATATAATCGAATCCATCGCAAAATTCAAGAAAGGTGTCCTTAACGCCAAAAACGCAAGCCTGAACCTGGAGGAAACCCTTATCGCTCTGAGTATCAGCGCAATGTCAAACCCGGCAGCCCAGCTTGCCATCGGGAAACTCACTGAGCTGAGGGGGTGTGAAATGCATATAACCCATATTCCCACAAGAGGTGATGAGGAAGGTCTGAGAAGGCTGGGAATTAATGTTACCAGCGATCCGAACTTTTCCAGTAAAAATTTATTCATAACGTAACCAAAGGGGAGGATAGTTATGGAAACTATTAAAATAATGCCCTGTCTTGATATGAAAGACGGGCGGGTTGTTAAAGGAATTCATTTTGTCGACCTTCGTGATGCAGGCGACCCCGTGGAAAATGCGCAATTCTACCAGCAGGAAGGTGCCGATGAGCTGGCAATGCTGGATATAGCAGCAACCCTTGAGAACCGCAAAACACGTCTGGAATGGGTTAAGAATGTTTCCGCGGTTATTACTATACCGTTAACCGTCGGCGGCGGTATTGCAGGCCTTGAGGATATAGAGCTCGTTCTGGCGGCCGGTGCTTCGGCGGTATCAATGAACAGCGCCGCGGTAAAAGACCCCTCGCTTGTTTCTGAAGCAGTCAAAAAATTCGGTAGTGAAAAAATTGTTATAGCAATCGACGCCCGCAGGAACGCTGCAATGCCTTCCGGCTTTGAGCTGGTTGTTTCAGGCGGCACAAAGCCCGTTGCAAAGGACGCTATTGAGTGGGCCGGGCAGTGTGACTCTCTCGGGGCAGGTGTTGTTCTGCCTACCAGCATGGATGGAGACGGTACGCAAGACGGCTATGATCTAGAGTTTACCCGGGCCATTGCAGATGCAGTCAATGTACCGGTAATTGCTTCGGGGGGAGCAGGAACTCTTGAGCATTTTTACGAAGGGGTGGTCCAGGGTGGAGCCCGGATAGTGCTGGCCGCCTCCGTATTTCATTTCCGCACCCTGTCTATTAAACAGGTGAAAAGTTACCTGGAGGAAAAGGGGCTTAACGTTAATCTGTAGCTTTACACTTATTTACATAATAATATATCTGCCTCTTCAAAAAGCCGTTTTTCAATCCTGTTCATAAAAGGAAGGCCGAGAGTAGCGTTAGTCAACACAACAACCCCAACCCCATCTGATGGCCTGAAAAACATCTGTGTGGCAACACCGGGATCAGCACCATCATGACCCCAGTAGATCTCGCCCGCTGTTTCCTTGCTGTACCAGCAGAGGCCCTGGGCAGCGTCAATATCTGGATACTGGAGCGTAAGCATCATCTGCACAGTCTGCTCTTCAAGCAGCTGTACTTCATTGTATGTCCCGGCGTTTATAAAACAGAGCAGAAAATAGGCAAGCTGGGTAACGCTGGTGCGGATAGTGCCGCTGGGATAGTCCGGGTAGCTGTAATGGCCGGGCGTCCAATACCCCAGCAGCGGCACATGCAGATAGGGTAAAGCGATATGAGACACATCAAGCCCCTCTAGAAACCAGCCGGCCTCCTGCATGCCAAGGGGTTGAAAAATGTTTTCCGCACAATATTGGTAAAAAGGCTGGAGGGTAATGCGTTCTACAAGGTACCCTATCAGCATAAACCCGATATTGGAATAGTTATAGCCATTACCGGGCTTATAAACATAGAAATTTCTTCTCAGGTACTCTTGCCCGCCGGGGGTAAAGTAGGATTCAAGGAATTCGCCGATCTCGCTGTCCGGATCGCCTTTTTGATACATGCGCATATAAAAAAGCGGATCCTTTATGCTTGATGTGTGTGCTAACAGCATCCTGAACGTCAGGGCTTCATCGGGAAAGAAGGGATTTCTTACACTGAAGGGCAGATACTGGTTTATATCGTCATCAAGCTCAAACAGTCCCTGTTCATACAACTGCATCAGTGCTGCTGCTGTCACTGTTTTTGATATTGAAGCAATCATGAACAGGGTGTCCGTGGTAACCGGCACACTGTTTTCCACATCAGCCAGTCCATATCCTTTGCTCCAGCAGATCCGGTTATCTTTAACAATCGCTGCAGCCAGCCCCGCTACATTACGCGCCTGCATATGCTTCAGGATAAATTCATCCAGCGCTTCTTCACTTGCAGCGTATGATAGACCTGTACCTGCACCGGTGCTTATGAGAAGAAAGAGAAACAGGCTTATCCATGGAAACTGAACATGAATTCTTTTACGATCCACTGTAAAGCTCCTTTCTCCTTAATCTGGAATTTTCAGGGACAGGCTACTAAATTACGGTAGTGCTTTTCTATGTACCAGTATACTCAATTCCCCGTGAATGCAACAGTTTTTGACATGATCCCGAGGCATCTTGTGCACCTTGAAAAAAAGATATTGTAATCATTTTCCGCTTTATAGTGAACACCCCCTTGTGAGAATTCAAAACAGTAACAAAGCAAACAGTGCAAAATGTAAAATTGCAGTTTGCATGACACAGATTTTTCCTTTTAACCTCTTAAGCTTTGTTCTCAATATATACATCGAGGCGTTACTAATACTGGCCCATGCATAGTAGACACACCATTCACATCCACATCTTCCAGCTTGTAAAAGTATGTGTTCCTGTTTTTGACATCCTTGTCAACATAGCGGTAGGCAGCACCGGCCGTGGGTGTGCCTTCCGCTGTTATCAAATCAGGGTTAATTTTCTTATAGTTACCATTTTTCATTACAGACCGGTAAATATTAAACCCTGCGTTGTTAACCTCTGATACGGTAATCCATGCAACTATAACCTTTCCGGGTTTTGCTGTAGCGGTCAATGAATCCAGGGAAATGAGAACCGTTTCACAGGCATCGCCGACCCCGTTATTATCAGTGTCTTCCTGCCCCGGATTGAAGGCGACCGGGCAGTTATCACATGAATCATTGAGATATGCCGGTGTACAGCCATCGGGCAGAACCGGGCATTCCTCGGAAATGCCGTCACAATCAACATCGGATAATGATGCCACTGTGGGAGTACCTTGACAGGTATAGGACAACACCGTTATGCTCATTTCACAAGGCTCGGAACAAATAGTGGCTTCAATGGCACAACCGGCACTGGGGGCAAAGTTCTCAATCACAGGTTTAACCGGTTTCCCGTCACCCCAAGAACCCATGTCAAAAGTCAGCGAGATTTGATCGTCCAGGGCTGCATCAAGTGCGGCCCAGTAATAGCGATAATCCACACCATCCACCGGATCGGACGGGGCTCCATGATGGCCTACAAGGGCCGGCGCACCGTAATAGTCACTCTGAACAGTATACACGACTTTGCCGGGAGAATTGATCAGGCTATTGAACGCATCCACCTGCTGGTTCCAAGGGGCTAAAGCGGATGCACCGGTATCCGCATCCCCCCATAAAATAATCGCCGGATAGGTCACTGCCGGGGCCAGGGATTCATAATCAAGAAGCGTTAGCATTTCACAAACAACAGCAGGCATGCCTCCCACACAGGGATACATGTTAGCATGGGCCGTAACCAGGGCCTTGACCGGCACACCGCCAGCACCCGCCCAGCAGATACAAAAAAGTCCGCCGACCGAGTGGCCATACAGGACCATGTTATCTGTTTCGGCCTGCGAACCAATGGCTGTCAAAGCGCCATTGGTACTTGTAATGCATCTGTTGAGCATGACATTCTGATCAAGATCATTACCGGTATTAAACTGCGGGTAAATAACAATGTAGCCCTGCCGGAGCAGATGGATAATGTGGCCGGCATATTTGTTTCCGGCAACAGGAGGATCTTCAACGAACATTCCATGAAGAAAAATGACAACCGGAGCGGTCGTGCCGTTTCTTAATACGGCTGGAATATAGTAGAAAAGCTGCGTGCCCTCTGCTTTAATTCCCGATTCATAAGTCGTATACGTGTCAGTGATATAGTTTTCGTCAGAGCCATAGCCTGAAGACGGCTGACCGGGTGGTGTTGTTTGAGCATAAACCGCACGTGCTGTTGCAATACAAAACAGTATAATCAAAAAATAAAATAATAAATTTTTCATAATCGAGTCCTTTTATGAATTTTTATTAGTTTTATTATCTGCTTCGATTTCAAAAGAATATAGGTGAATTGTTTTAGGGTGTTAGAAATCTGGAATTTCTTAGTATTTTACAATGAATTATATTTCTTATCAATAAAAACTGATTAGAGCATTTCGCAAAAAAGCATAGCCTTACAGGTGAGGCTGCAAAGGCTATAGAAAAAAGGGGAATGCTCAAAAACTTTTAGTAGATCAGTATTGTACCACAGGGGCAAAATGGATCAGCCCCATCAGTTCAAGCGGGGCGCCAAGTTTCTGAATTACCGTAAATGACATATCTTTAAGCATGTAAAATTCCATAATGCGGGCCCGCACATCATACATCAGTGCACCTGCCCGAGCATCAAATGGCGCATTGGCCCTTTTTGCTGCAATAGCGATATAGGATTCCAGCCATGCCTGAGCAGCCTCTGCCACCAGTTCAAATTGTTGCTGAGGCAGCTCCAGTCTGATTCCAATACCGGCATTAAGGGCTCTATCCCAGTGATCCATTTTGTAAATATCTTTGACCTGGCCGCACAGCACTTCATACGTTTCGCCATGCTTTTCACAAATATCCTTTATGATAGTCTGCATGGATTCAAGGTCCTGGTGTGCTGCCGCAACCGGTGCTACGTCCAGAAAACCGTTAAACCTGTCTTCACCGGCTACCCTGTTTTCTATGTTACATAAAAGAATCGGCGTGTGTGGGTTCGCCGGATAGACTTTAATCTGAAAAATATTGAACTGCGTGTCCTCTCCGATGAGTGGGTTGGGAGTTTTTAGTTGTATCCGTGCCGTGGCAGCCTTTGCAAGCACGCTACCGCGCACTACATGGGCCTCAAGGCTTCCCACCGACAGCTTCCGGTTTTCGGTGTGTACCTTGTCGGTATTATCTAATCGCTTAAAATCATCCAGCGCTTTACTGTTTAGACTGCTGTAGAAATCTTCCATGTCCATTATACCCGCCCCCAGTATATGACCATAAAATTAACACCTTAGTTATCCTCACCCATAGACGAGTCTCTAAGATGCTCCCCCAAGGGAAGCTTAAAAATCATCCCCACTATTGATACAGCGTTGATTAAAAAAAAGACTTTAACTAGAAAAGATATTCACCCAGTTTCCGGCCCTTCTCTTCGCTGTGCAGATGGGGTATATCGGACAGTATCCGGGGAGTTTCTTGGCCGTATTTAGTCAGGAAGACTTCCTTAATGTTCTTGGCTTCTTCAATGATTGCAGGCTCCTGCAAAATCGAGTATTGCCCGCGGTTATCCAAAAAGTTCTTGTAGAGATCAACATATTCAAACCACCAGGGAAATGTTTTATCGCGCAGGGCAACTGGGAAATCACCGGCCAACATACCCTGCGAGGTGTATTCACCCAGCAGCGAAGGAGTCCTCACGCCCTGCAGGAGCCCGGGAAGATCGTCATATTTGCTGCGCAGCTGTTGCACCGGAGCACAAAAAATCTCACGGTAGCGTTCGTCTTTTGAAAGGGGAAACAGGTCGATATTCAAATGGTCGTATTTATCAACATGCAGTGAGGCTTCAACCGCAAGAAACGGTAAAGGAACATCATCTGTAGGTATAAAAGAGCCCACAATGATTTCATTTTCATCAAGCAGATTGCGGTCATCCTTGTTCCAGACCCAGCCGTTTTCAAGCAGCATGAAAGCAACTTTTTTAAGCGGAAAGTCCTTTTCACCTTTGTTTTTATAGAGCTCAATACGTATGCGCTCATCATCCTTCTCAGCCAGAATAGTCTCCTCGCGGTTCATCTGCTGAAGGTATGTCCCAAATGTTTTAACTAACCTGTCTTTAAAATCATGCACCTGCATCGTGATATCTCCTTGAATAAAAACGCTGTTTTTGATTCCATAATATTTTTACCAGTAGGTTTGCAGACTCAGCTGAGCCAATTCATCTCCCACAGCAAAATAATCAATCTAGTGTATATACCTTCTTGCTCCCCGGACCGCTAGCCCGCATTATTCATCAGCATGTAGTGAACGCCCTATCCCCTTGTTTTTACTACAAAGAACCCTTCCGGCACACCTGCAGCAGCGGGTTAGGCTGCAAAGGCGGTGCGAGCGATGTCTGGTAATCAAGAAAACAGCCGTTTTTGCGAGCACATAGCCTGAAGCACGCAACCCGCTGCCGCAGGCCGGCCGCTAATAGTCATGAATAATGCGGGCTAGACCTCTCCGGGTCCAAAGATAGTAGTGTTGAGTTTAGTTCAAAACTAAAACAATCCGTTACTTGACCATCCTGAAGACTTTTGCCCCGCCCAGACCACCGACAACAGAATTGGCACCCTTGCTGCCCGACACATAGATTGTATCATCAAATTCCGTAAAAGCCTCAAAGGTGGTTATATAGTCATCACCAAATCCGTTTGTCGTCACCGGTTGCCAGGTGTCACCATCAGCGGTTTTCCAGATATCAGACCCATTCAGGGCAAACCGCGTACCGCCAAGGGGCGGTATATACAGAGACATGATACCGGCATATAAATATTCTTCGGTTGCAAACACATTGGCAACAATATTCTGGCATATATCATATCCCAGCACCCGGGAGACGACCCTGTTGAGCTCGCCGTCAAATCCGTTGGGATAGGAGGAATCTCCCCCTACGCTATAGAACCAGCTGCCGTCCTCGGCACTGCCATTGGGGGTATACAGGACCCGAGCACCGCCCAGAGAATTGATGCCGACAAATAACCTGTTGTCGAATTCCGCCAGGCTCCAGGGCATGAAGTTGCCGTCAAACATGGTGCAGTCCATACCGTCGCCAAAACCGTTCTCATTGGTTCCGGTATCATTTGCATCAACATTAGCATCAACAATAAGCTCCCAGCCCTCAACGGTTAGCTTGGCCATACGGGAGCAGCGGCCGGCACTGCCTGTAGAGCCGGTTCCGCCGGCATACAGGATCTCTTCTCCTGATACTGTTGAGGAAATCAGGCTCAGAGCAGTAACCACAACCGGCTTTTTACCGCCCGGAAAGGTTTCATCATCATGAAACAGATCAAAGCTGCGCTCCGGCTGCGTCAGGTTCCAGGTCTCCCCGTCCTCGGTGTACCACACCTGGGCCCCGTATTCATAACTGATGCCGGTGCTGACATAGAACTTGTTGTCAAACAGTACCATGGTATTGACCGCCCGGTTCCAGTAATCGCCAAAGCCGTTTTCATCAATGCCGATCCCGATCTCATAGCTGTCACCGACCTGAACCGTGCCGAGCTTATAGGTCTGCGGCGGGAAGGGGTTAACATAACGGGAGCTTGTACAAATGGTATACTCCGTTCCGGTTTCACCGGAGAGTTCATTTTGCTGAATGATGAGGGTGTCAGCCGTATTACCGCTAATATCAAAGCGGCGGAACTCTCCGCTGCCGGAGGTAATCTGCAATGTGCCTCCGGCCCACTGGTCAGGCTCCCAGTTCTTACTTTCATCCGTTATGCGAGCCGTTATTTCCTCATCATTATCCTCGCAGTCCGCAATTGCCGTGATGGTACCGGCTTCATCCGTATCCTTTTTATCTGAAATGATCGGCTCCCAGGAGATGCCGTCATAGCGCCATATTTCACAGCCGGTTGATGTGAGGGTTCCGCCCTGGAATCCGGATGAAAATCCCAAATAAAGCTTATCCTGAAATACCAGCATGGCCGCAAACAGATTGTTGATTGCCGGATTGCCGTAGATACCGTTGGTGTGCTCCTCTACAATATACACCTGCTGCCAGTCTTCACCGTCAAAACACCACACCTCGGCACCCTGTTCATCATTGCGTGTCATGGCGTAGAGCAGTCCCCGGTACTCTGCCATTGCCACTACCGACAGATTGTTCTCATTACCAAAGCCCGGCTCGCTGATTCTTTCCCACACCGTGCCATCCTCAGCCGTAATGGTCTCCAGTACTTTTGCCTCCCTGCTGCATTGCAGCAGAGCAAACAGCACTAGCAAACCGCTAAAAAGCAGTCCTGCAATTTCTATAGATGTGCTTTTTCCCCTCGACATATGTTACCCCCTTTCTTCGGTCGCTGTGGAGTTACTCTTCCGGCACTTCGCCGTATTTTCGGTAGGCTTCCGCTACAGCCGGCAGCTCCCCCATGAGCTGGACAAATGCATGGTAGGGATAGCTGACCGTAAGCTCTTCATCAGTCAGCCCGACATATTTCCTCCAGGCAACATCGCTGTAGGTAAACGAAGGCCGTTTAGTGACATACGGATACTGAATTGCAAAAGGACAGGCGCCATTGCCGCCAAACCCCTGAACCGGTTCACCGGTTATATAGCAGTAGGTCCGGTTAAGGATATCGGCTGTGCCCGGTGTGCAAAAAATAAGTATTACATCAGGATCTTCTATATCTTTAAAAAGTCCGACCTGCACCGCAACATTCTTTTCTTCTACTACCGGTTTCATTTCCTCCAGCACATCTTCATAGTGAACAGCAGTGTTCATATCCTTATAGGATTTACTCATGGCAAAATGGGCTTCAAGCATTTCTTCGCGCTGATCCTTTGATACGGATGGTGCAACACCGGTTGCCACGACGCCCCCGGTACAGAAGCACTGTTCCTGGCCGGTATAAAAGTGTGCGCCGGTTGCGAGAACCTCACCGATCTGTGTGCACATCCCGGGAAAAGCATTCCCCTGATATTTTGGAATGTTCTGAGGTTCCTGTTTCCAAGTCTTTAATGCCACCAGCTCCTTCCTGATAGGTAGAACAGCTTTAAGCGTATCTATGATTGTATCGTTGGGCAACAAAACCTCCTTTCCGGCTAGCGAGTAATTATCACTTCAATGTTTTCAATCGTATCAAGCCGCTTCATAAGGTGCATTAACCGGGCATACTTTGACACATATCTTGCAGTCAGTGCAGCTGTCAGGGTTGATCACGGCTCTGTCATCGACCATACTGACGGCTATGACCGGACACAAATCAATACACCCCCCGCAGCCGGTACATACTTCCTGCTGAATTATTACCACGGCATACCTCCTCTCTATATGGCACATTTACCGGTTTGGAAATCCCGCTTTGCCGGCAGCTTCCTCAGCCTCATCCATTTGATTGGCCACCATCATTAAGCGTTCCATGACATCGGGGCGCTGCTCCTGAATCACCGGAAAAAGCTCCCCAAAGGTAGTGCCCAGAGTATTAACCATTTTGTAAAAATCCATTGTAGCAATAAGCGGCTCAGTGACCAGACCACCCAGATAATCGATATCACCCGGCTCAAGAAAATCCTGCAGCTCAAAGGGTTTAAATTCAACCTGCCCATACGGTCCAAAAAAGTACTGCTCCCACCACTCCAGATAACCGGCGATGCCTTCTTTGCTCATCTTGCCGTCAATCATGGCCAGGGCAACGGCATTAGCTGCTTTCCATCCGCAACACATTGCAGCAACGTTGGTTACCTCCATCAGCCAGGCGGCATCTCCGATAAACAGCACATTATCTTTAAAAGGTTCCTGCAGGGGGGCAAGCATATTAATTACACAGGAAACCTCATCTGTTTTCCGACCGCCCTTAAACCATTTTGAATAGATCTCATCTTCATACACAAACCTGTTCAACTTAGCAGGAAACTCATTGGTCGGTGTAAAGGATGTTATGCCTACATGGTAATGATTTTTGAAGCATGTTTGGGAAATATAAAAATTGCCGTACGCGGTGAACACAAAGCCGATACCTGCAATTTCAGGAATCTCGATATCTTCAAAATACCAGGCGCATTCCGGATGCGTGGCAAAAAACTTTCTCTGCTTGTTCATTCCCATGAGACGGGCTGTACGGGAATTGACGCCGTCGGCAGCAATAACAAATTGCCCTTCAAAAACCTCCCCGTTGCCCGTAACCAGCACACTGTTACTCTTTTTTTCAATGCCCGTTACATTTATTCCTGGGAAAATATCCACACCTGCTTTTTCAACCTCATCCAGCAGGCCCTGCAGCATCAGTTCTTTGTCAAGTGAAACGCCGACACGATACTTCTGCGGGTCTTGTCTCTGCTTTTCACGGTCACCGAATGTAATTCTTGTGCCGCCGGGCGAAAACATATCAAACCCGTATACATTCTGGTAGGGACCGTCGTAGGGGATCGAAAACCCGCAGACGGGAAACCCTATCCTCTTGACCTCCGGGTTAAAAGTTACCGTCTGCCCGAATGTGTATTCATTAAGCGGAGACAGTATCCCACCGTCAATTCGTCTTATGCGGGCAATCGCGGTCTTTCTTTCCAGCAGAGCGGTCCTGAGCCCGTTTTCACCCGCCACCCTGGCTGCCATTAACCCTGCAGGCCCGGCACCGACAATCACAAGATCATATTTTCTAGACATATATTCCTCCTCTGCCCATCAAACTCCGGCTTGCTTATTTTTTCAGTCGTACACAGCAGGTTTCCCCGGGGATTACCTCAATTTCGATTCCGATTTTTTCCGCAAAACCTTTCCAGAGCGGGATGCACCATTTTTCATGGACATCTTCCCAGGTGATTGTATGGGTGCCCAGCACGCTCACTATTTCCAGCATCTCTTTATAGGGACATTGGAAGAGCCGCTCTCCTTCTTGCACCTCTATTTTTTCAAAAAGCTGGTAGTTACAGGAATTGCCCTCAAACATTCCGTACAGCGCTTTATCGGGCCCCTGTTCCGGAACCCAGCCCTTGATCATCTCCAGGATCGGCCCGAGGATGTAAACCTCGTGCTCAACGTGCTCCTTCCAGAGATTGTGCTTGACAGCAAAATCAAGGTTTGTGATATGGGCTTTCAGAAGAGCATCATTGAATTTGTGCGGATAAGGCATGTTGTCGGTGTAGGTCTGCACCAGCATCTGGATGGCCGGTGTCAGATCAGCAGCCTCTTGTTTAAAATCAAAACGTAAACCTGGCATCGTAGACTCCTTTCGTGTGTTTGTATTACTTATAGTTTAATCATATGAAGTCCGGATTTTCATATCCAAGTTCTGCTCTCTTCTTTTTGGCGAATTCAAACTGAGGATATTTCTTGAGAAGTTCAAGAAAAATATTTTCAGGAATACCACGCATGCGCCGCTCCTCAAAGTGGCTCATCATCTGCTGCATCGTCGGGTCTATGCTGAATTTACCTGTCTTTAGAAAATTTTCATACCCGTAGGTATCAAATTCTACCAGAGACTTCAGCATAGGTGCCATGTCCTCTACAAAATCAGCTCCCTTGTGGGGAATCTCACGTGTATGCAGCAGTTTCTTTTCAAGACACCGGCTAAACATATCCTCTGCTTTTTCATTTCTGAGCAAAACAGTACTGTAGGGCTGAAATTCAGAGCGGTCAATAGTCAAATCAGAAAAATAACCATCATAGTCACAGCACAGAAAACACATATGATGGGGGTCCTCTATAATGCGCGTGTGAGGCACACGGGCTTCGCTGCCGTCCGGCAGCTCAAACACGTAGTCGCCCGATATCCTCTCCTCCAAATGCCGCACAACCTGGTCTTCACTGTCTACACCAACCTCTTTGAGCATCACGTCCCAAGCCCCCTTGCCCATACGGCACATACAGCCGATACCCACAACAAAATCAATGTTGCGTGTAAGCCTATCGGAAATTTTTGCAAAAGCCGGCAGTTCTTCACGGTACATCCGGGCGGCATACTGCAGCTTTTTAAGGCCCAGCACATGACAGGCCAGCCCGGCGAAAGCAACCTTTGCAAAACCGGTTGTATCTTTGAGAATTGATAAAAGTGGATTTGGGTCATATTTTCGGTCAATACACTCCAGGAGATCACCGGAATCGGTTACTGCACGCGGTTTGGGGTGATAGCACCAGGTGCATTCATGCTGCTTGCCGGAGGTAATAACGGCATCAACAAGCTTATGGTCAAGCATATAGGTGAAAAGTGTGGTAACAATACCGCCGTCAGGAGAGTGCTCCATTATTTTTTCGCTGTTGGAGCTTGCCAGGGTAGCCTGCTTATAGGTACCCAGCGGCGGGATTTCATCAGTATCAAATAACCACTGCTGCATTGATGTCATGGGCAGGAAAGTTCTCGGACAGGCCAGGTAACATATCCCGCAGGCATTACACTCACCGGTCAGCTGCGGGCTTTCTGCCCCCATGGTAATGCTGCCCTTGGGGCAGACACTTACACATGCACCGCAGTAGTTACACATTTTTTGTTCAACAACATGTTTCCCCAAAGCACTATACCCCTCCTGAGACCGCTTGATATGCTTATCAAGAACATCCCGTTCTCTGCTGTCCATATCTATTCTCCTTTCCTGATTCCTGCTCAAAAGCACTTCTTCACTAATCAAGCATTACATATACTATTCACTAACCAGCCGGTAGATCTTTGCTCCGCCCAAGCCGCCGCCGACAGTGTTGGAAGCTCGGCTGCCTGCCACATACAATGTACCGTTAAAGGTTGCAAAAGCTTCAAATGTCAAAACATGCGCATCCCCAAACCCGTCAGTGGTAACCGGCTCCCAGTTTATACCATCAGGGGTTTTCCAGATATGTGAACCGCTCAGATACTCTTCAGTTGCCCCGATTTCAGGCATATAAAGGCTTATAAGACCGGCATAGAGATAGTCTTCATATACATAGATGTTTACTGCGAGGTTTTGGTAAATGTCTGTATCAAGAAGCTCAGCCCTGCCGTTAATTGCCCCGTCAAAACCCGGCGGCAGCAGGGAATCGCCGCCGACACTGTAAAACCAGCTGCCGTCTTCAGAACTGCCGTTGGGGGTGTACAGCACCCGGGCGCCTGCCAGCGACTGGATGCCCACAAAAAGCTTGTCATCAAAACAGGCCAGTGACCAGGACAGAAAATTTCCGTTATTCATATCGCATTCCAGGCCGTCGCCAAAACCGTTTTCATTGGTACCATTATCATTGTCATCCACTCCGCCATCGACGATAAGTTCCCAGCCGCTTTCGGTAAGTTTGGCAATGCGGGCACACGAACCCAAGTTCCCGGTAGAGCCCAGGGTACCGGCATAGAGGATATCTTCACCCGAAACATCACAAACACTCAGGGAGGGAATACCCCGGGTGACCGGTTTTTTGTTATCGATATACCCCTCTTCTTCGTGAAAAAGGCCCATGCTGCGGGGTGGTTGGGTAACTTTCCAGTTGTCACCGTCTTCAGTGTACCAGACCTGGCCGCCGTAGTCATAATTAAGTGCTGTGGTTACATACAGCTTATCTTCAAAAATGGTCATGGTAGTTGTTACTTTATTAAAATAATCGCCAAACCCGTTCTCATCGTAGCCGGTCCCGATCTCATAAGCATTACCGACCCGTACGAGCTCAAGCTCGTATGCATGGGGAGGAAACGGGTTTTTATACGTTGTGCTTTCACAGATGGTAAATTCTGTGCCTTGCTCGCTGGCTATTTCGTTTTGCTGTACAGTGAGGGTATCTTCCGTATTGCTGATAATATCAAAACGTCTGAACCTGCCCCTGCCGGAAGTTATCTGCAGCACACCGCCGGCCCACTGATCAGGTGCCCAGTTCTTGGTACGGTCGCTAAAAAAAGCAGTGGTAGCATCATCATTGTCATCACAGCCTGCTATTGCCGTAATCCGGCCCCACGCTTCTCTGTCTTTCTTATCTGAAATAACCGGTTCCCACCGGCTGCCGTCATAGCGCCAGATTTCACATCCCGATGATTTCAGGAAGTTGCCCTGTATACCGGATGAGAACCCCACGTAGAGTCTGTCCCTGAAGACAATCATATCGCCCATATGGGTGTTGATCATATGATTGCCGTAAATACCGTTGGTGTGCAAGCGGGGAAAGCGTACCTGCTGCCAGCCCTCACCCGAGGTTCGCCAGACTTCGGCACCTTTGAAATCGTTACGTACCAGTGCATAGAGGCGTCCCCGGTATTCCTGCAGTGCAACAACCGCCATGTTTGCATCACTGCCGAAACCGGGCTCGCAGACCTGCTCCCATAGTGAACCGTCCTCCCCGGTAATGGTCTCAAACGCCGCAGGAATATTTTGCACCTGGTCGCAACGTACAAACACGAATGCCAGCGCTGTCAGGGAAAAAACACATAGACCAACGTGCAAACGTCTATTTTTTGTGAAGCTCATCATCAAAACCCTCCATACTGTTGGTTTTTGTTCTCGGGTGCCCGGTAATTGCCTTCAATCGCATAAGGCAAGTACCCCGCCCAACGCAACCGGAAACATACTAAAAAATATCAGGATTTTCATACCCAAGTGCTTTGCGTTTTCGTATACAAAACCCATACCCCGGTATTTTTTTAAGAAGCTCCATCATCATATTTTCAGGAAGCCCGCGCACTCGGCGGTTCTCCTGGTTGCCGAACATCTGTTGCATAGATGGATCAAGCTGAAACTCGCCCTGGGTGAGATAGTGTTCGTATCCATATAGATCATACTCAAGGAAGGCTTCAAGCATGGGTACCATTTCTTCAAGAAAGTCTCTGCCCTGATCAGGGATCTCTCGGGTCTGAATCATCGTGCTCTTAAGGCAGTGGTTGAATAAATCTTCACCCTTTTTATTCCGTAACAGAACAGTATTAAACTCCTGATATTCTGAGCGGTCAACTGTGATGTCGGAAAAGTAACCGTCAAAATCATTGCACAGGAAACAAAAAGGCTGGGGATATTTAACAACTGCCGACTGAGGGATCCTGACCTCTGTACCGTCCAGGAGCTGAAACACAAAATCTGCACTAATGCGCTCTTCAATATGGCGGGCAACCTGGTCTTCACCGCTGACACCGAATTCCTGCAGCAGCTCATCAATTTTTCCTTTGCCAAAACGACCGATATCGCCGATGCCGACAACCAGATCTATGTTTTTGGTAAGTTTGTGGGCGGCCTTTGCCAAGGCCGGAAGCTCTTCCTGATAGGCCTGGGCGGCATACTGCAGCTTCTTGAGCGCCTGCACATGACAGGCCAAACCGACAAAGGCGACCTTAGAATACTGTAGGGCCTCTTTGAGTGTGATCAACAGCGGGTTGGGGTCATACTTTTTATCAATGCAGTCAAGTAGATCTTCAGCATCGGTAACAATCAGCGGCTTGGGATGGTAGCACCATGCAAGCGCATGCTGTTTTCCTGTTGTTATGACTGCATCTACAACATTATTATTCAGGAGATAGGTAAACAGTGTTGTTACAATACCCCCGTCAGGAGCCCGGTCCAGTATCTGAGGGCTGGTGGAGCCTGCCAGTTCTGCCCGTATATATGATCCCAGCGGCGGGATTTCCTCGGTGCCGAAAAGCCACTTCTGTATTGAACTTACGGGAAGGAACGTGCGGGGACAGGCCAGATAACAAATGCCGCAGCTGTTGCACTCTCCTTCAAGCTGCGGACTCTCATCCCCCATTACAATACTGCCCTTGGGGCAGATACTAACGCAGCATCCGCAATAGGAACAGGCTTTGGGGTCAATGACAAACTCCTGCAGAGCATGAAAACCGTTTTCTGCTCTTTGTTTGTGTTTCTCCAGTATGGTGCGTTCCTGATCATTCATGTGGACAACTCCTTTCCAGTGAGAGTATTTTTCTTTTTTCTATAACCTTGAACTCTACGAAGGCTGATGCGGTCAGAGCAACTGCGGCGGTGCGAGCGATGGGCGATATAGTAGTTTCTGGATATTCCAGCGAGCACATAGCCGCAGGCAATCTAACCGCATCAGCCTTCACAGTGTGCAACCGTGAGGCTACGCTTTTTTGCAAAATGCTCTGATTCACTCAGTACTCATAGCTTGGCGCTCTCTACCTCTTGTGCGTGGTTCTGCGGTTAATCCAGCAAAACATATATTACTATGTAGTGCTAAACAGCAGCATTGTCTGCCAGAGCTGCTTCTATAATCATTGAACCGACTTCCCTGAGCATCTGGATTACATAATCATCACTGTTATTTTCCACAAGGCCGGCACTGGCCAGTGTCGCAAACCCAAAGGTAAAAATCCACAATCTGCCCAGCAGTGTCTCACGATCTTTAGCAGACATGTGTGAAAACCGCTCATCTTCCTCCATTCCCGCAATGTGGTATTTATTAAACTCCTTAAAAATTTTTTTAAAATCTCTGCGCTGCAGAAAAAGAGACCTGAAGAGCTGGCTGTAATCTCTGGCAAAAAGTACCAGCCCTACTGCCATGTTGAGGGGATAGCTCTCAGTGTATTGTTTGGTTGCATAGGTAAACAGCAATGCTTTAATCTCTCTGAGCACCTCCTTTTCCAGGTCTGTCTTTGAATTAAAGCAGCTGTATACCGGTGCCGGAGAGGAGCCCAGTTTTTCGGCAACTTTGCGTGTTGAAAGCTCAAAAAAACCTTGGGCGGCCACAATCTCCATAGCAGCGGTAATAACATCATCTTTTGTAAATGTTGTTTTGGGCGGCATAAAATCCTCCTTTTGCATTACAGCCGTTAGATAACACTTGTTAGCTAACAAGTGTAATATAAATATGTCCGCATAGTTTGTCAAACAAAAAGTTGCTTTTAAATCAGGTCTTTTGACTCTTTACCGGGAATGGTGTACACTTAACAAAATTGTGCAAGCGGCATAACCTTCAAAAACATGCAAAAAGCTAAACAAATACTTTTGTTTCTTTTGTGGCTGCTCTTTTTTGTTACTTTCACCTCTGAGTTTATAAAAATCGTCTTTGAGCTCAGCCCTGCTACCGGACATAAGTCCCTGGGTATGGCTAATGCCTTCTTCTGGTCCAGCCTTTTCATGATAGAATTGGTAATGGGGGCGGTTGTTCTCTATTATATAATCACATATCCCTCACGACGTATAAGACTTATCAGCCTCTCAGCCTGTCATTTTACCGTGATTCTGCTGCTACCGGTAATCCTTGACGACTGGAGCTGGACCTGCCTGCTGTACCCCTGGCCCCACTCACTGCAAGCCTTTGACCCTGACACCCCTCAGGCTGCTTTGCTGATAAGCGTGATTATTGGTTTTGCAGTGGTACCTTTCATAACCTGGCGCTGGGGGGCTAAGGCATTCTGCGGGTATCTGTGCCCGCACGGGGCTTTTTTTTCAGAAACATACGGCAGGGTGTTTACACCGCGTTACCGGCCGTCAGCCCTGATAAAAAAGCATCTGCCCAGAGTCTACTTTATAGTAATGACCGTGGCCCTTGTCGCAATCCTGCTTATGCCGGATTCTGTTGTTCCAATCAGATCAGTCCAAAAACTTGTCTACTTCTTTACCGCCGAATTTTTCTTTTTTGTGGTTGCTGTTCCACTGCTGGGGGGACGTTCCTACTGCACTCTCATCTGTCCCCTGGGGTATGCTGTCAGGCTTTTGGTACGGACTAAACGCACGCTGGGAAAACAATTGAACTGATTAGCGCTGCTGATACAATTTTTTAGCAAGCTGTTCCCAGTAACTCTCATCACCCTTGGGTATCCCGGCAAGCACACCATATTGTTGGACAACTTTCGGGTCAGCCCGCCAGACGGGGTATGGCAGTCCGCCCAGTATACGGTTAAAAAAGATCCCTTCACATGCCAGTAAAACAACTGCGATGACAATACCGCCGATCTTATAGGGATCGTCCAGATAACCCATAACCGCAATAAGCGCAGTGGCTGCTGCGGGGGGATGGGCACACTTTACAACAATCATAACGCTGCTGGTCAGCCCCGTTGCCAGGGCAACTGCAAAAATGCGATACCAGTTCATAACGGTTACATCTGCAAGCCCGGCCTCCGGGAACAGTATTAAAAAAAGATAGAGTGACCAGAGCCCGACCACCACAGCGAGACTATGTGAAAGAATAAAGTTTTTCGGAGATGCCGCTGCCGACATCGGCGTATGAAACAGGATGAAAGCAGACGGGCCCAGCGGCGGGAAAAGCAGCGGCAGATTTATCAGGTACGCTGCCAGAGCTATAGTACCCAGGGCCGTAGACCCTGAAAGAAATACAAAAAACAGTGCCAGCACACGCGGATTGTGCACATTTTTGTACAGATAGCTGAACTGCAGCCGGGAAAAAAATGCAATCAAACGAAAAAGCGGGCTCTGCTGCGGGGCGGTTGTTTTTGTTTCTCTCACGCCGGTTCTCCCTTATCTTCGATCGCCTGAACCAGGCTGTGAAAAACCTGGTCGGCATTCCGGTCGGGCAGTTCAAACAGCTTACGGATTTCATGAAAACTTTCTTTGACCTGATGAATATCTTCGGTTAAATCGTGCCGAGCTATTCCAAGCATTTGTACCGCAGCAGCAATAAACCTGTCTGCATGTTGCGGGTCCGGCTTGAGTATACTGGGAACCATCGAGGCGATTGAAACAGGCAGAACAAGAGTCTCCTCCAGTTCATATTCGGTTATCTTTGCGTACACCAGATTATGTGCGCCTATATAGCATATCATCTCTTCACTGAAATTCCATGACTTGGCAATCCAGGCTCCGGCCTGTCCGTGATCCCACTTAAACTGTTTTCTTTCAATCTCGCAGAGTCTTGCCGGCCCACTGTTCCACTCATCAAGTATGGCCGCATAATACTCATGCCAGGCAGAAAGCAACACCGGCACAGCCAAATCAGACAAAAGTGCGGCAACAAAAGCCTCCTCTTCCTGGCCCGGCAGAAATTTCCTGGTCAATGATTTAGCCAGCATCGCCATAATGAGCGAATCAATCCAGAAAGCTTCCTCATCAAAAAGACCGCCTTTGGGTTTGGGCATGGCATCCATAACCGTATAGGCCAGCGCAATTTCCCGAATCTTGTTGAGCCCCAGCATGGATAGTGCATGCCGGATGGTGGTAACAGGGCTTCGCAGAGCAAAAAGTGATGAATTAACCGTCTTGATGATTTTGGCGGCAAGCCCCGGAGTAGTAGATAAAATCTTTTCCAGTTGAACGATTTCCGGCTCAGGCCGGTTTATCTCGGCAACCAGCCGGGCTGCAGCCGCAGGAAGCGGCGGGATATCATCAGTGTCTTTAAACATTAATGCAAAGTTACCACCGGCAACTGCGGCATGCCGTTTGATCTTAGTTATAATGTTCATCAAGCCTGCAATTCTATTATACCATTATACTGTTTTGTTTCTTTACTGATAGAGGCTTAAAAACCGGCAGTTTTTAGGCCGCCGGCTTTGTTAGTAATTCATTCGGATAGAAAACCCTCGGGCTTAAATAGTAAAATGCGGGTACTGCGTCCTAACTATACGATTTTTTTATGATTTAGAATGTAGGGGGGTGTACTTTGGGGGTATTGAAAACGTAATCTGCTTGGGGCTGTTCAAAAATGTCCACATGCCGGGCGCGTGCAATTATGAGAATTGAACTACCACCAGCTACAAGCTGGTGGATTGGTTCCCGACTAACGTCGGCTAAAGGAAAAACAACATACCTCTGAAATTCTCACGAGGGGTATATTTTTTCATAGCACCTTCGGTGCTTACTCAAGTCTTCGCCTACAGGCGA
>JANQFE010000077.1 GCA_028278025.1 Thermodesulfobacteriota bacterium
AGTGCCTCTTATAAAACGGGCGTAGTCAAGCAAAAAAGTTATCAAGAACTATTTAATTTAAAGCAATAAAACGATAAGGATTCATAGTATAATCCAAAAACAAAAGGAGAGCGGGGTTGCTTCGACGATGAATCAAACTCTTATTCGTGGGTTGGTTACCAGCATTATTCGTGATCCGTCCGGAGTCCACTCGATCTAAAGTCGTGAATAGGATCAAAATGATCCTTCAACATAGGCACTTCGAGAGTCTCCTGATGTACCCCGCTGCCGTCCTTTATGTTTTTCATATGTGTTTTAAACTGATCATAGGTTTATTGTTTGTTTACACAGAAGCTGCGGGCACGGGCTGCATCACAGCCCAGATAAAACCGACGAACTCCCGTGCAATAGCGGCAATGGCTTTGTTGGCAATTTTGCCTCTCATAACCAGTGCCCAGTAGCGTTTATGTAACCTGTGCAGGCATTTTTTTGCAATCACCACCGTGTGTGCATCGGCCTGGCTCAGTTTCTGCCGCATAGCTGAGCTTAAGTACGGTTTTTTTATGTAATGGCGTACAGACTCGATCAGCGCTTTGCGACAGCGCTGATTGCCGGCTTTGGTCAAGCCGACATCTGTGCTGTTGCCATCCGAGGAATCTTCTGCCGGTATGAGGCCCAGAAAGGCCATCAGGGAGCGAGGATTTGGGAACCGGCGAAAGTCGGTAATTTCTGTAATTAAGATCATGGCGGTCAGGGTTTCTATACCGCGAAGCGCTTTGAGTTTTTTGACACTTTCAGCATAAGGCTCAGTCTGTGCAAGCTTTGTAATTTGCTGATCAAGATAGGCAACCCGACTGAGAAGGTACTCAAGATGGCCCAGATGCTCCTGAAGGACCAACTGGAGTTGGCTGTCGGGCATCTCCAGGGAGGCCATCCAGGTAAAATGCTGTTGCGTCCAGTTTGATTTCGGCCAGCGATACCCCTGAGACAGCAGCAGGGAATTAATTTGTTGTTTGGCACGCTTCTCAGCATCCTTGATAGATAGTCGGCAACGCACCAGGGCACGTACCGATTCCTGCTGCTCGGTCGGGGGGTGCACAATGGTCAATTCATCATCAGCATAGTTTTTAGCCAGTTTCCGGGCATCGCGGAAGTCGTTTTTGCGCCTGTCACCGGCTTTTTTGGGCACAAGAGATGGAGCAATGACGTCACAATGGTGTCCCAGAGCACGCATTTTTCTTTGAAACACGTAGCCTGAGCTTGAGGCTTCATAGCAGATTTTGATCTGAAACAGTTCTGAGAGCTTTTTCATGTATTTTTTTATGATCCGGTCATTATTGGGCATTCGTTTAGTGTCATAGAACAGTTTTTCATCAGCAAGATATACGGCAATGGTTACAGTTTCTACGTGGTAATCAACTCCGACATGTGCTAGTTTTTTCATGGGCTGGCCTCCTTTAAAAGTTTATATTTGACCTGGGTGCTATTATAGCACCCAGGGCCAGCCCGTTTCATATGATCTAAAGTGAACTAAAGTGCCTAAAATTATTTATACGTTAGTTTGTGTTTGGTAAACCTTAACAGATCGCTTTGCTTGAGGAGCATTCTGACTTGTCAGAATTCGAGGAGTGCTGCGCTTTAGGTATGAGGCATTTAACCTCAAGGCCATAGGCCGGTCCTCAAATCCCGCTACAGCGGGATGATCCTTAACCCCACCCTGCATCCAGTCTTCTCTGCACTCATTGCTCATCACTTTAATTTATTGATACTGTGCAGTAACATCTACTACTGAAAACGGGTTTGTTCCATAACGAGCATCAATCTCAATCTTTGAGGTTACCTGCTGTGAATGCAGATCAACGGTCAGCAGATAGGCCGGCTTATCATCAGAGACTTCCCGGCGTTTGCTGACAGCCGCAACCGCAACATGTTCCGAAACAAGATCGACCCCCCGCAGGAATCCTTCACGCGGATCACAGACTTTTATCCTGGTCAAGCCGGCGGATTTTAGATTATTAAGGGTTTCAATCCCGCTACAATAGGTAAGCGCACCGTTTCCCGCTTCTGTCAGAATGAAGATGTTTTGTTTTAAAAGCCCGTCATGCGGCCCCCTGAGCCCTGTTATGATTTTTTCACCGGTTGTTAGAGAAACGACTTCGCCCGTGTTTTTAAGTGTTACCAAGTACTGGCTGTCAATTTTACAAATAAAATTCGGATGGAGAATATGTGGCCTGAAAAGAATATAGCGGGAATCCCGGGAATGATCATACAGTTTGCCGGGATAAAAAGCTTTGTAGAGGTCGGCCAGCCAGAAGTCCTCGGTCAGGTTTTTATAGCGCATGTCTTCTGAAAAAAGATCATCGTTTGTAGTGCTTCTGTTTTTAAGCCGCAGAATAAAGTCCCGCCAGCGTCTTTTCGGTTTATTGTACAGGATTGACTTTAAGCACCGGTCAACATAGTTAAAGGTTTGCACAAGTGGAACCGACCGGAGATGTGTAAAATCATCCTTAAAATACTCTATTGCATCCATGCCAGTATTACAGACGATAAGCTGTTCTTCAGAGTTGTCAAAAAAAGCAAAATGCACGTCATTAAAAAAGCTGCAGGAATATCTCTTAAGGACGCGAAGCGGCTTTACCGAAAAATGAAATATTTCAGCTTCTGTAGTAATCCACAATGTATTGTCCTTTGCGGGAAAAGCCCCCAGGAACCCTTTTGTGCTTTGCTTATAGATTTGATTCCGCCATTCAAAATCCTCAACCACTCTGTTTCGCGCCAAGTCAAGCACAAACAGATGGGCATATTCGGAAAAGTATGTTCCGGCACCGATTGTTACCAGGACATAAGGGTTCATGTAATGAGCTTTCTTTTGAGGGGAATTGCCAAACAGAGGCACAGTAAATAATAATGCCTGAAAACCAGCGGAAATGTTTTTATTGATTCGAAAAGATAGTATCGGGCCTGATAAAAATCCTGAAGCTGCATATAAAAGAATCCGATTTTGCCCAGAATGTTTGCCTTCTGACGGGGAAGGTTTTGCAGCTCGACACTGAATTTTTCCAGTTTTGCTTTCTGGGCCTTAATACCGTTTTCATATCTTTTGCTGGACCTGGTGGTGATCCGTTCACTGCCATGTTCAACATGAACCTTTACCAGCACCTCTGGTACGAGGTCCACCTCGCATTCCCGACAAATTCTCCTGATAAAATCGCCATCATTACCCCGCGGGAGCGATTCATCAAAACCTTCAACCTTTTTAATTACCTGCCGCCGGACCAGCAGCGTCGGGCAGCCTCCCAGCCTTTGGGCATCGAGCACCTGAGAAAAAACATTTCCTTTAAGCACGGGATGATGCCTGTGAATAATTTGGCCCTGCCTGTCATAATAATCCATCCAGCAATACACCATGCCTACCGTATCAGGAAGTTCCTCGATCAGGCCCACCTGTTTTTCCAGCTTGCCGGGCAGCCATTCATCATCATCATCTAAAAAAGCACTATAGAGCGCTTGGGCCCGGCTCAAGCCAGTATTTCTCGCAGCAGATGCCCCCTGGGAAGTATCATGTCTGAAAAAAATGATCCTGGGGTCATTAAATGACTCAACAACAGCCTGGGTTGTGTCTGTAGAGCCGTCAGAGACCACAATCAGTTCAAAATCCTGAAAGGTCTGGTTCAAAACACTCTTAACCGCCCGCTTGAGCAGCTCCGCTCGATTGCGGGTTGGTATGATTACGGATACGGTGGGCATTGTTGGACTATTAATTATTTTTGAAACCGCAGACAAACGCCGACTGACGCGGACTAACAGCCGGCCGACCTGCCCGGCTTTTGTAGGTCATGCCCTGCGGGCATAAAAAGTATTGCGATACTTAAGGTTTTTACTTCAATGATATTAAAGGTGCTTGGTTGAATAACTAACGCTCAACCTCGCGAAGCGATAGGATTTTTGTTCTGCCAAGTCGGCAGAACAAAACGTCTGCGTTTGTCTGCGTGATTCTGCGGTTAATTATAAACATAGCTGCTATTACTTAAGTTTTAGTCCTCCCGAAAGTGTAACAAACCCCGATCCGACATCTCCTTCTTTCCTGAGGCGCAGATTGGGATCCGGCCAGGGAGTATATACAAGGGGCCCGTACCAGCAGCCGGTTTTACCCGGCGTGTAGAGTGTAAAACCCGATTGGACAGTGTATGTCTTCAGGTGCGGTTCAGGTGCCGGATGGAATCCTTTGTCGGGACCCGGACGATATATGCGGACATTAAAAGCAAGGACGAGAAAAACCGTAACAAAAATACAAAAAAAACAGAGCGGGCGCAGAAGCTGATATTTTATCTTTCGGTCTAACTGGTCAAAGGCAATTGTCAGAACGCAGGCGGCCAGAATCCAGCCGACCGAACCGGAAAACCTGGGATCCGGCGCGGTAAAGAACCAGAAAACCAATCCCAGTACCCACGGTACTATGATTATAAAGTGCCGTTTCATTCCCTGATCAGGTTGTCCTTTGAGGATACCTGTTAAAAAAACCCCTGCGGAAACCACCACGGCCAGCAACAGAGGAATTACCATTTGAATAATATTATGTGCAGAACCATATAATCTCTGCAGCCATGGCATAACCCAGGCCCAGCCGTCCAGTGCCTCTCTCCAGGTTTCTCCTCCCGGCAGGCGGGCCCAGCCCTTTAATTGCTGTGCCATCTGGACAGCATGCTGCTGCGGCACGTCCCATTCAACACCAAGCTTTCCAAGGGTGGCGGGATAGGCTGGATATCCGCTGAGCACGAAGCCTCTCATTATCCACGGGATAAGAAATACCATCCAGCAGAGAATTAGTAACCCTGCTGCCCGAATGATTTTTGTTTCAGGCTGCGGTACAAACCGGTAATACAGATACAGGCCTGTCAGGGTTGCCATTCCTGCCTGCGCAGCAAAACTGAGCTTAACCGTTATGCCCAGCACACTTAAAACGGCTACATACATTAAACTGAAAAGGGCTTCCTTTGTTGATGGTGCTTTTTCTATTAAAAAATCGAACAGGCTGGAACAGATGAGTATTCCCAGAATAAAAACGGGCAAATCAGGGGAAACACTTCTGGTGTGTGCTATGATTAAGCACATCGGCAGGCCTGCCAGCAAGAGAAAAAAGTTTTTTGAAAGCACCTTTTCCCGTGAAACAATAACAGTATGTCCCGCCCCTATAATCTGGGCTGCAAAGACAACTATCAGCAAACTGTTGGCAATATGGAACGACCGCTGAGCCCACAGACTGCTTTCCAGCAGTGCCGGGTAGAGAAAATGTGATTGATTAAAGGCCAGCCGGCCATGTAAATTTCCCAGGCCCGGTACGATTGAATGCTGCGTCAGCCAGCCGATGGTATTTAAATGATAGCTTCCCGTGTCACCGCTTATGGGCGGGCCGATTGCCTGGTTTGCAAAAAAAAGCGCCGCCCCGACAATCAGAACCGTTTTAAGATAACCGGTACCGGCTGACGGCCAACCAATTGCAAAAAGCTCTCTTCTGTTTGTTAAAAGCCCGCAGGCGCTGATGCACAACAGCACCACTCCGGCCCTCCAGTCAACCGGCAGCATCAGGTGCCACACCTGCAGAAAACATATCATCAGTGCATATCCCAGCCAGAAGCACATCGCCAGCTGTTCCCCGGTCCGCAGCGGCCCTGCAACTGCTCTGCGAAGGAGCAGCCCCAGCCCTGCAAATCCGCAAAAAAGCACCAGCCAGGAGATAATAACCTTTCCCATTGCGGTTACAAGTGGCCCTATCATAACGGTGCTATCCTTGCATTATTCCAGAAGCTATACATGCTGTATCTCGCTCTTAGCCGATTACAATACATATCAGCGCAGACGGTAAAAGTAATTCCCCCAGCGAAAAATATTCTGAAACAAAACAATATAGAGCTTTTGTAAAAAGCTCAGTGAGGATTTCCATTGAGGATCGTGGGGCAGGGTCAGTTTTGGTATAAGCTGACGCAGTGATGCACGGCCATGTTCTAAAATGTTCATCTGTTCCAGATCTTTTTGGCCGCTGGCAACCCGTTTTCTTTTTTGCAGCAGTTCACGAAGCGTTGAGCGGGCAGGGTGCCTGACCACGGCATCAGCAATGTAAACCATTTTTTCCCCGGCCTGCGTCAGCCGCCGGCCAAACTCATAATCCCCCCCGGAGATCACATCACAAAGAAAAAGCCCGTATCGGTCAAACAGCTCGCGGCGGACAAAAAAATTTGCTGTAGCAGCAAAGCCTGCTTTTTCAACATATGCCTGCTGATTAAGTTTTCCGGCCGCATCAAAATATTCACAGGCATTCGGTCGCTCACCCTTAAAGAAAAATAGTATCCGGCCGCCGCCGCAGGGGGCCTGCTGCAGCGCCCGGATGCCTGCTTCCAGCCAGTTTGCCTGCGGAATACAGTCAGAGTCGGTAAAGACCAGAATCTCGCCCCGGGCCTGCCTGATCCCCCTGTTTCGGGCGGCATAGGAACTCTGGGTTTCTTTTTCAAAAACAAGATGTATTAAATCAGGGTGCTTTTTTGAATATTCCGTGACTGACTGCGGGGTTGAGTCTGTAGAGCCATTATCAACAACAATTATTTCGTACGCATCCCGAGACAGTGTCTGTTCGATGAGCGCATTCAGCACTTTCTTGATACGCAGCGAATCGTTAAAAACCGGTATAATTACAGAAGCAAGCAGGCTCACTTTAACTCCCCGAAATTACTGGCTTGTTTTTTTGCGGTAATTATCTGATACAACCTGGCAGCAACATGCTCTGCAAGAGCCTCGCTTCCTGCCGGACGCATATGAACGGTATCAAAAAAATATTTAAATCCATGCGGTGTCATAACCGGTGCAGCATCTATGAGGGGTATGTTCTTTTCTTGTGCAACGGTATGAATTATCAGGTCTGTTTTTTTAAAAGCCTCTAACAGCAGATTGTGTTGCAGGCGGGCCAGCTTATACTTTATCTTCGTTTTTTCTTCCTGAGTATTGTCGCTGCGGACAAGTCTTCCCTGGGTCATAAGAATGGGAACGCCGCCTGCGTTTCTAACCATATCAACAAAACAGCGCAGGGTAAACTCGTACTGCCGGAGTGCTGCGGGCGCAAGGCTGTCGTGAAAGACAACCTGTTTTTTGGGGTCCGGCTGCCGCATGATTTTTCTATATAGTTCCTTTAAAAGCCCCTGGCGTATTTTTAAATATACCTGTGAGTATTCACTCAGAAATTTATCAAATATATTTGAATATGTGTGAAACGGATTTGCGTCCGGGCCCCCATAGGGTTTGGCAGTTCTGAGCAGTGGCTGTGCCTGCGGAAATCTATGAATGTCGTTCCAGGCATTGTAGAGAAGCACATAATCCGGTGACAGCAAATGACCTTCAGCAAAGAAATACCCCAGTGAATCATGGGATGCATGCCCCGGTATGCCCGCGTTGATAACCTCAACATTTGTTAAACCTCTCTGTCGCAGCTTCAACTCTGTCTTCCTGGGCCAGTCCTCACCCTCAGTAACTCCCATGTTAAAAGCCGCTGAGCCCCCATATATTATAACGCGTATACCACCAGCGGATTTTTCAAATGCAAAGTCCGGCCCCCGGTAACCGTGACGGTTTATCTTCCAAAGCCGCTCTCCACCTGAGCCTTTCCGCAGAACCTCATGTTCTTTTTGCACCATGGGATGTTTGGTAAAGCGGGAAGGTTCATATTCAGGGGCATTTGCCCGCAGTTCCCGGGGGGTCGCAATATGGGGCGTGCTAAAACGAACTATCAGCTCAAGCAGGAGTAGTACGCACACAAAGACTGAAATGTTTATGAGGATTACTTTCCCGTTATCTTTGAGAAAAGACATGCTTTTTCTCCGTTGCTGCTGATTAGAAGTTTGTTGCCAGACCCCTGAAGGGTAACCTGGTTAGTTAAATTTATAAACCCACGGCTTTTAGCCGTGTGACCAGAATAGCTTTGAGCGATTTGGGGAGAACAAACGGGCTGTAGAAGTGGCAAAGCCTATAACTAAATATAACCTTACTTTTCTTTGCTTGCTCCAAAGAAAAGTAAGCAAAAGAAAAGGCACCCTGCAACTTGTCCCGACAAGTCGGGATACCCTCGCGGCAGGATTTCAGCCGGCGGGTCAACAAACTCACCGCCTGTGGCGGCTCAGACATGTCGACCCTTTTATCCACCTGAAATCCCTGCACTCGGCTGCGTTGCAATGGGACCGAGAAAGAGTGTGCTTGAGCAATTGAAAAAAGTTCTATATATCAATGCTGCAAGAATATCTGTAGTGATTTTCAAGCCCCCCTATAGGGGGCTTCCTGAAGCCGAGCCTTTTAGG
>JANQFE010000133.1 GCA_028278025.1 Thermodesulfobacteriota bacterium
AGACCGCAATCTTTATGTTGATAAAACCACCATAACCATTTTTGAACCGCCACCCTTGCCTGATACCGACCCAGGCGATACTAATGGCGGAAACAGCAATGGTGGTAGTAGCGGTGGTGGCGGCAGCAGCGGCAGCAGTGGTGGCGGCAGCAGCAGTGACAATACCCCTATACCCGAGCTTTCTGTTCCTGTCATTGTTGACTTTGGGAAAAAGTTGTATGAGCAGGAATTTCAGATAAGCAACACCGAAGGAATACTGCAGTGGGAAATTGGTGATGTTCAATATGATCAGGCTGAAGGTTGGATAACACTTATTGAACCACGATCAGGTGAATTAACCGGTTCAGATTCGGCCACAATCATGGTTACAGTCAGCAGGAATGAACTGCTTCCCGGAGATTATTCAGCCGTTCTTCCCTTTATTTCCAATGGCGGCAATAAGAACGTAGGAATCCATATGGACGTGGAAGAACTGCCCCCGCCCCCGGAGTGCTATACTGATGCAGACTGTGGTGACGGCAACTTCTGCAACGGAATAGAGCTGTGTGCCGGTGATGAGTGCATTGAGGGAGAAGCACCCTGCGATTCAGACCAGCAGTGCCGAGAAGGCCAGGAGATGTGCTTTGATATTGTGACGCTGTCTGCAGCAGTTTCCGGCAGACAGCAAGCGCTCCGACGGCCGGTACTGCGCAAACAGCAGTATGCCTGGATACGGCTGGAGTGCGATGAAGAAACTCAATTTGACGACACTGCCAGTACAATCACCATAACCGGAGCAAGTGATAACTATGCCGGGGTGCAGCTTAACCCGGAAAAGACCCCGTTTTGCATTCGGCAGTATATTTTTATTCCGATATGCATTGAGCAGTGGGCTACGCTCGGACAGTGGACGATAGAGATCACAACCGATGTCTTGGACAGCGACAGCCCGTTTCAGGAGATTATTGAAGCTGATTTTGCAATAGAATAGCACCTCACATCGTCACCTGCATAAACCTGTCCATTACTGTAGAAGAAGTGTTCATCAAATAGGCAGTCATTTTTTAGAAAATCTTTGGTACAGCATAAACCGTTCTGCTATTACCACCCTTTTTGCTTTTTAACGTGTTCTCTACCGTGCTTTTACCACATCAGCCTTTGCAGTGCACACGGGCTATAGAAAAAAAGGAAAATGTTCTAGCCCGCATTATGTATGACTATTAGCGGCCGGCCTACGGCATTGGGTTGCGTGCTCCAGGCTATGTGCTCGCAAAAACGGCTGTTTTTTTGATTACCAGACATCGCTCGCACCGCCTTTGCGACCCAACCCGATGCCGCAGGCTGCAGGTGTGCCGGAAGGGTTCTTTGTAGTAAACACCAGGGGATAGTGCGTTCACTACATGCTGATGAATAATGCGGGCTAGCTGTCACTCTATTAGCAGCGTCACTTTTAAATTACCGACTGTTTCCAGCGGCTGAACTGATAAAATTAATTGTAGCGCCGTGCTATTATCATTCCTTAATATTTATTAAATTTTAACATACGTTTAATTCCAAATTAACTGTAAAATCCTATATTTATTATTAAAAACACTAAAAATACAAAACTTTCAGCGGTAACCTCATGAAGAACTGGATGAAAAAACTTATCATGCACCACAATAACATGCGCAGTCTCTACCCTGACGACAGGCTGCTTATATTGTTTGACATTGACGGCACAATTGTGGATATGCGCTCAATGATTCTGTACGTACTTAAATCTTTTGATGAGCAATATGAAACTTTCTTCTTCAAGGGATTAAAGATTAATGATATCCAGGTTCATGAAAGCAATATAGATCAACTGCTTGCGCAGTTACATCTTCCAAAAGATATCAGAGAGAAAGTGATGAACTGGTGTACCAGATATTTATGGTCGTCTGAGAACATCATGTCATCCCATCGACCATTTTTTGGCGTCATGGCGGCCATAAGTTGGTTTCAGAAACAGCCAAATACATTTGTGGGCTTAAACAGCGGACGGTCCGAGAGCTTAAGAAAAGAGACGTATCGCTCAATCGGTGCGCTCGGTAAAGCACACAATGTTAATTTTCAGGAAGATCTGCTTTATATGAATGCGAACGGATGTGAACATGATGTGTGCGCCTCAAAAGCACAAGGAATATACTATTTTAAGAATAAAGGCTACCGCATCTTTGCGGTCGTGGATAATGAGCATGAAAATCTAACAGCAATTGCCCAGATAGATAAGGATCGTGAAATTTTGCTGCTCGATGCAAATACTATATTCGACTCCAATCCAGAATACCATCCTTTACTCGAAACAAATGAAGAGAAAAACACCATTTTGAGACTACTGCCTGCAACCTTGCAGCCACATCATATTTAGGATTCATTCATCAGCAGTTCAAATTCAAAACGCATGTAAATTTCACTAAACATCCAGTCTTCACAAAGAGAAATATAATTGCAGATAAACAGATATAATTTTTTTACAATAAAATAACCTAAAATTAATAAATAACTAACATAGCATACATAGATAAACTATAGAACATAGATTTAGCGATTGAGGCAATCATGATAGCGCTTATTATCGGCAGAGTATCAAACTGGGATGCACTCTTTTTAACGTCCATTTTCAGGTTGAACGGGTTAAAGCTTCTCACAAGGATTTTCCAGTGCGTTTCATTCAGCGGGAACGGGCATCTTTATCCACTTGTTGTCTGCACATTATTTTTTGCAGCACCGCACCATGCTCTTACGTTTTTAACCGCAGGTCTTATCGCATATGCCATTGAACTGCCGGTCTACAAGTTTTTAAAAAGTAAAGTAAAGCGTAATCGTCCCTTTGAAACTCTAGAAGGCATTCATAAAGGAGTTGTGCCCAGTGACCGGTTCAGTTTTCCATCCGGCCATACGGGAGCAGCCTTTGTTATGGCAACACTGCTTTATTATTTTTTCCCTTTCCTCGGTATCCCGGTATATATATGGGCCGGCCTGGTCGGTTTCTCAAGAGTTTATCTTGGGGTACATTATCCCTCGGATATTCTCGTGGGAATAATACTTGGATTGTTGAGTGCATGCATCGGCATCGCTATTGCAGTATAAATTATATATGAACAGTAAACTGCAGATCAGTTTCTTGTAACAGGTTTATATGAATGAGAATTCTTTACGGCGTTCAGGCAACCGGAAACGGACATATCAGTCGCTCACGTGAGGTGGTAACGGCACTTAAGCAGGTCGGCCATGACGTGCATGTGATTTTCAGCGGTAGGGAACCTGAGCAGCTCTGGGATGTACAGGCGTTCATACCGTTTTCAGCCTATAAAGGGCTGACGTTTGCATTTGCGCATGGTAAAATAAAATACCTGCAGACGATCAAGAACCTCAGTCCGATCCAATTCTTCCAGGATATTGCCCACTGGGATACAGAATCATTTGATTTGGTTATAACAGATTTTGAACCCATATCTGCCCGTATTGCCAAACGGCTTAATATTCCCAGTATCGGAATTGGCCATCAGTATGCTTTCCAATACCCCATCCCGCTTGCAAAAAGAGATCCGCTTGCATTGTTGGTTTTAAAATACTTTGCACCGGCTGATTATTCCCTTGGGCTGCACTGGCATCACTTTGGCCATGCGATACTGCCGCCGATAGTCCCCCGAATCCCTTCCGGCGGTAACCGGTCTATTCCCGACAAAATCCTTGTCTACCTTCCTTTTGAAGAGATCCAGGAGGCCAAACAGCTGTTATTACAATTTCCAGATTATACATTCTACTACTATGCAGCAGTCAATACACCTGAAGATTTCGGAAACGTTCATCTGCGACCGTTCAACCGGGAAAAATTTATCAATGATCTGCTGACCTGTGAGGGGGTGATAAGCAACGCGGGTTTTGAACTGGCAAGCGAAGCACTGCACCTGGGAAAGAAGCTCCTGGTACGTCCCCTGGCCGGCCAGATGGAACAACTCTCTAATGCGCTCGTCTTAGAACAACTGCACCTGGGAAAAGCCATGTCCAATTTGAGTCAAGATGCTGTTGCAGCCTGGCTGCACCTGCCCTTACGGGAGCCGATCAGCTACCCTGATGTGGCTCATGAAATTGCACAATGGATTTGCAGAGGCGATTGGAATAATCTGGATGATTTTGTAAAGCACGTTTGGTCACAGGTGATCTGGGAATCATGCAAAGATGATACCTGTGCTGCTGCAAGCAGAACAGACATGGACGCAATAAGGGCCTAGAGACACCCTCAATATGAAAGTGAATCAATTTTGCATTGTAACCCCTTGCCGACAATAATCGTACAAACAGTTACGCAACCGGGCTAGTACAACACATAACCATTTTATTTTGCTCGTATACGTTGCTCACCTTTGGTTTGATTGCTGCGGGCTACATGCTCGCTGGAAAAAACTTAAAGCTTTCATCATAGCCCGTGCTCACACCGCCCTTGCGGCTCAAGCCAAAGGTGGCCAACGTATGAAAGCACAATGTTAATTGTCCATAAGTACTAGCAAAATAGGAGCGATCTTTTTAAGATACTATTACCTCAATACCTGAGTCAACGGTTGTGATTAAATGCTTTTTCCCGCTGGGAAATCCATCGTTAGCCTCACCATCAATCTGATAGAATGTATCACCGGTAAACAGCAGCTCCAGCCTGTCGGTTTGAAACTGAGTTAACCGGGGGCAGAGTATGTTAAGCGGTTTTTTAAGCAAAAGAGAAAAAAGCATCATGAGCCATTGGGCTGTGCTTGATATAACGGTCACTTCGAATTTGCCATCATCCATTTTGCAGTGTGAGGAAAGCTGTACGCCGCCTGCATAGGACTTTACATTACTGACGACTATCCCGCTAATTCCTTGTGGAACAACTAAGTACTCTGTTTGAGACTGATTAGTTCTGTATCTCAGTTCAATATCAAAGGGAATTTTGTAAGCTCCGCTTTTCAAGGCTAAAACGCCATAAAAAGCTTTGTTAAACATACTGGAACAGAGCGTACTGTAAAAGGGTTTGAACCGTAGCCGGTTAAATTCATTTGAAATCTTTGCGTCATTACCAATACCAAAATAGTTAGTAAACACACACCGGTCATGAATCCTCAGAATATCTAAGGGAATTGTGTTTCCCTGTAAAAAAGTCTCAAGCGTTTTGATCAGTCCATGAGTCTGAAAATACTGTAGAACACCAAGTGATCCTGCCAGATCATTACCGGTTCCAATTGGTATAAGCCCTATTTTGGGCTTATATTTTAAATCAGCAATAGCCTGTACCAGGTATGAAAAAGTCCCATCGCCCCCGGCAGCTATAATGGTCTCATAGTCACACACGATATGCTTGAGCTGGCTCAGAAGATATGTATCGGTGAATTCTATTTCATATTGAAAATGTGTTGGTAATTTGTGCAGTTTAGCAAAGATAAGTTTTTTAAGCTGTTTGCCTTCCAGTCTGCCGGAAGTTGAATTTATTAAAAACAAAGCTTTCTTCATAATATGTTCTTTGCAATGCAGTTAATCTAGTTGATTATCGTCAGGTTGTGTATGTAAAGCATTGCTTAACACTTTATTGCTATTGGTTGTGTGTTAATTTAACATTTTTTTTTGGTTAATTTTTTAGTGTCGCACATCAGCAGTTATGTTAATGGTTTGAGCTGTGCCTTTGGAATGCACCGAGGAATTGCAATGTTTCTTAACTAATACTTAATACAGCGTTTATTAATTCTTAAAGAGACGGTTATAAATTATTTTCCTATAAAAATCGAAAAATGTTGCTTAATAAATAAAAGCCCACAATAAGAATTTCGGGTCTGAACGTTACGAGTCCAATGGCAATATAGAGCCGTACTGTCAGCTGAGACTCTAAAGTTCGTTTTTTAATTATTGCAGGTAACAAAGAAGGGCCGATAGATCTGGCGCCAACCGAACACTATCGACCCCTGGACGCAGCCCGGTTACAGAATGTGGGAGGAGCCTCCCTCTCTATAACCACGGCCGCTTCTTTTTTCGTAGCATGAACAAAATGTTTAGTCAATATACATCACGCAACCTGTTTTCACGGTAAATATTTGTGCATATGTGAATTCATCGCATCCATTTTTATCGAGGTCATGATTACAAATAATTAATATATATTGAAAGGGGGTGATGCGCAAACAACTATTTCCGGTCAAGCCACATGTGAGCAATACGTACCTGTTGTAGTCAAACCAATACCAAAGAGGAGAAAAGGAGAAGAAATGATGAATGATTTTTTTAAAAAGTTCTTAAAAGTAATAATTATAACTTTCATTGCTTTAACACTCGTAGTGCCGGGTGCATGGGCAAAAAAAATTAAAAACGTGATCGTAATGGTTCCGGACGGCTGTGATGAAACTGTTCAGACCGTAGCCCGCTGGTATAAGGGAGAAGCTTTGCAGCTCGACAAGATGCAGAACAGTGTAAAAAGATGCTGGATGGCCAATTCGATAATCACCGGTTCAGCCGGTGCTTCAACGGCATTTGCCACGGGACACAAGACAACGGTTCGTTTCCTGGGTATCGGTCCCCGCACAGACGACCTTTTGGACGGCTTTGTGCCCACCGCTGATCCTTATGCGCCGGTTGCCAGTGTCCTTGAAGCTGCAAAAAGACAAGGCAGGTCTACGGGAATCGTTGTAACATGCCGCGTCACCCATGCCACACCAGCTGGTTTCGCGGCCCATATTCAAGATCGGGGATGGGACAATGATATTATGGAGCATATGGTCTACAATAATATCGATGTAGTGTTCGGCGGTGGTTTTCGACACCTGATCCCATCGGATATGAGCTATACAACTACCTTCGGTGATACGTGGAATGGAAGGCGCACAGATGGTGATAACCTGTATCAGGAGCTCCTTGATCGCGGGTACCAGTTTGTGGACAATAAAGATGACATGATGGCACTCGGGAAGTATCCGGTCTGGGGTTTGTTTGACGACAGCCATATGCAACCCGACATTGACCGTAAATACTTTGCCGAACACGAGCCGGCACTTTCCGAAATGGTCGGGAAAGCTATTGAATTGCTCTCTAAAAACGAAAAAGGGTTCTTTCTGATAGTTGAGGGGCCTCAGGTAGACTGGGCCGGCCACAACAATGACCCCGTCTATATGACCACAGACTTCATCGCCTTTGACGATGCGGTGAAAGTCGCCAGTGATTTTGCCGACAAGAACGGTGAGACCATCGTGCTGGCCTTTCCGGACCATAACTGCGGGGGTATGACGATCGGACGCTACGATACGCCAATGCACTATACAGAGACGAAAATCGAAGATCTGGTAGGCCCGCTCAAGGGTATGAAGATCACCTCAGGAGGTCTCACCAGGATGATGGGCGGGGATCACTCCATTGCAAATATCCGGCAAATGGTTAACGATTACTGGTCACTGGATATTTCTGAAGAACATGCCCAGGAAATCCTTGATTATGAAGCCGAGGCAGGCGTGTCCTTTAATTACGCGCTGGCTAACATCATCAGCAAACACTACACGGTGATCGGCTGGACAACACACGGACACAACGGTGAAACCGTTCCGGTTTGGGTTCACGGTAAACGCGCCCCAAAGGGTGTCATTGACAACACCGAACTGGCACATATCGTTGCAAAGGCTATGAGCACTAAACTTTATAAGACGACCGATCGCCTGTTTGTTGATCTTGATACTGTTAACTGTGATTATGAAATCATCGGGGACCCGGCTATAGGTAGTTACGGACTTTTGGAGAACCTGGTGCTGTTAGTCAATGGCAAAAAAGATATTGCAGAGTTTCCCATCAATAAGGATTATATGATTTACGGCGGTCAGACTATACAGCTTCCCGGTGTTACTGTTTACGCTCCGGAGACTGAAAAGGTGTACATTTCCAAGGAGGCTCTAAAGATACTCGGTCTTTAAAATACTTTTGCATACAGATCTCTAACAGCAAAGGGGAGACGCCACTTTTTTTAAAGGAGCGTCTCCTTTTTTTTATTGCCTTCATATTATCTAGCCCGCATTATTCATGACTATTAGCAACCAGTCTGCGGCATCGGGTTGGGCTGCAAAGGCGGTGCGAGCAATGTCTGGTAATCAAGCAAACAGCTGTTTTTGCGAGCACATAGCTTTGAGCACGCAACCCGATGCCGCAGACTGCAGGCGTGCCGGAAAGTTTCTTCGTAGTAAACACCAGGATGCCCCCGCAAAACGGGATCTAAAGACCCGTGCTGTGCGCGGGAAGCATCACAGGTTGAACCGGTGATTGAAAAATAACAGAAAGCTAACCATTTCTTAAATCATTCTTAATACAGTAAAGGTATAAATTATGCTTGAGTGCACATGAAAAGGAATAATGGTCGCCGAATATTCTTGCCATTATATGCCCACAGTCAATCTGCATATACTTTTCTCATTATAAAGCAATGTCTTACATTTATCACATTAACGTATACACCTTTCAGCAGCCGTATACAAACATACCGGTTTAATCATCCATGGCACATGACTTCTTACATAGAATGCTCGAAACTGAATCCGATCGTTTTCAGGTGCAGTTATACGGTTGCCTGGCCGGAGGATTCTTTTTAGTAAATTCATACCTTGCAGATTTCATCCTCAGGAAACCGGAACTTTCAGCACTCCTTTCATTGGTTTCAGCGCTCCTGCTCGGAATGCCGCTGATATACCACGCGCTGAGGGACCTGCTGGCCCGTCAGCTTGAGATGAATGAACTGGCAGCATTAAGCTTTGTTGCATCATTTGGAACGGGCAATTATCAAGCTGCCGCATTTATCGCTTTCTTTATGATAATCACCCAGCTCATTGAATATCGCTCCCAGCTCGGCGCACGCAAAAATATCGAAGCTCTTATGCGGCTCTCGCCGCAAAAGGCGCGTGTTGAGCGTGAAAACGGCTGCAGTGAGATTTCCGCGACATCACTTCAAGTAAACGATATCATCCAGGTAAAACCGGGCGATACCATACCGGGCGACGGTATAATTGTTGATGGTAGCAGTACCATCAACGAAGCCGCAATTACCGGTGAGTCGATGCCTGTTGAAAAACGGACCGGCAGCACTGTATTTACCGGAACGATTAATATGTCCGGGTTTTTGCGCGTGAAAATCTCTTCAGCGCCGGACGACTCGACCCTGTCAAAAATAAAAGAGATGATTGTACAGGCCCAGAACAGTAAAACACCGGTCATGCGTCTGATCCACAAGTATGTCGCCTGGTATACACCGGTTATTCTCATGCTTACCGGCATTGTGCTCTTCTTTACACGAGACATAACACGTGCTATTTCGATGCTCATAATCGCCTGCCCCTGCACAATTCTGCTTGCATCACCAACGGCCCTGGTTGCGGCACTCAGCGCGGCGGCCCGTCTGGGTGTCGTCATTAAGAATATCACGGCCCTTGAAACCGCTAATCGTATAGATTCTCTCATTTTTGACAAAACAGGAACCCTGACCAACGGGACACTGAATGTCTGTTCCCTCACAAAATTAGCCGATATATCTGATGAGGAATTACTTAGCGTGGGAGCCAGTGTCGAGCAGTTTTCCAACCATCCCGCTGCAAAAGCACTTGTCAATGAGGCCCGGAAACGCAACCTTACTGTACGGCCGGCTCTGAATTTCCGGGAGGAACCCGGCTGCGGTGTTTCAGCCGACATTGACGGTAAGGCAACAGCTGTGGGCCGTCATACTTGGATTGCTGACAAGTGCCAGCATGAAACCAAACCGGTGTCCGGTAACGGTGATGGATCGCAGCTTTATATTGCACGCGAAAACCGGTTGCTCGGCTGTATCGAATTGTCCGACTCACTCAAGCCGGATGCCCGGGCCACAGTAGATACTTTGCGTAATGACGCTATCGAGCATATTGTCATGCTTACCGGCGACAAGCGGACGGTTGCTGAAAAAATCGCCCGAGAGCTGAACTGCACTGTTGAGGCGGAAGTGTTACCCGAACAGAAGATGCAAAAAGTCGAGCAGATAAAAAAGAGCGGTCGTGTTGTTGCCGTTGTCGGTGACGGCGTTAATGACGCTCCCGCCCTTGCAGCTGGAGATATCTCCATTGCCATGGGAGCAGCCGGCAGCGACGTGGCGATTCATTCAGCCCATATTATACTCATGAATGATAAACTCGACAGAATTCCATTCATAATAGAGCTTTCACATCGCGTCGTTGCTATTATTCGGCAGAATCTGGCATTCAGCCTGATCTTTATCGCAACGTTGCTTGTTCTGAGCGCAGGCGGCTTGATAGTGCCCAAGCTTTCGGTGTTGCTGCATACGTTCAGTTCATTATTCGTGGTATTCAACTCGGCCCGCCTGCTGCGGGTGGGAGAAGATCTCTCATGAAAAAGCAGCGCTCAATATTTAGTAAAGCTTTATTGTACAGCATTATTGGATTGTGCATTCAAGCCCTGCTGGCTGGAATACTGCTGGCGGTTATATTTATATGGCAGCACCGGCTCAGCATGATTGTGTTCTGGACTGCGTGTGCCGGTCTTCCCGTCTGGATGCACCTGATTGTTTCATATGTGCTTTTCGGACGTGAAGCTTACTGGGATATGCTATTCACTAATGAAGATGATAATACTGCGCGGCAAACAATTATCAACCGCAGAAATCGAGTCCGCATCCTGCATCATTTTTACCGGAAATATCTGATTCCGTTTCTTGAAATAGGGATAATTTTTCTCTTAATACTCTGGAGTTTCCCTTTTGCCCAGCTTACCATCGATGAACTCTCACCTGTTAAAAACCGCCTACTTTTACTTATTTCACTATATGCTGTTACCGCTGTCGGACTGATTATTGCTTGGACGTATTACCGCAAACTGCTCCAGTTTAAATCTTTTAATATGCTGAAAAGCGGAATACAGTTTCTTTTCGCGATGGCCCTCCTTTTCTGCATGCTGGGGTTGGGCCTTTTGTTTGATTACTTTACCATTACCCTCGTTTCACAAAACGCTTACTGGTTTTTTACTGTCTTCAACAGTGTGCTCGCGGCTGAAATAGCCTTTTCGATTATCATACAGTTTTTCAGGCCCCGTACCGTCAACGAAATGGTGCGACCGGCGTTTGATTCCTACCTGCTTGAAAGCTTGATGGAACCGCGCAGTACCAGGAAAACGTTTGCGGGCATGGTACGGAGTCTGTTCGGTTTTGATGTTTCCGAAACTGCCTTTGTTAGGGCAGCGGTAACCTATAGCGTACCTGTTATTGCAGCCAGCATTATACTCATGATGGCAATGACCTCACTGGTCATTGTCAGGCCGCACCAGCAGGCGGTAATTCTCAGCTTTGGTAATATACGGGCAAAGACTCTCAATCCGGGTATACATTTTAAACTGCCCTGGCCGGTCGATGAGGCCCGTATCGAAAATGTCCGTGAAATAAGACGTGTGCATGTCGGTTCGCATCAGTCTGCCAAACAGGGTGACGATGTGTACCGAGAGGGAGTTCCGATTCTCTGGACCAACAAGCACGGTGTCATAATGGATGCACTTTTAATCATCGCGGCACCTAAACAGCTTATAAAAGAAGCCCATGAAAGCGGTTCAAAAATCGACAGCGTGAAGCATAAGACACCATCTATCTCTCTGGTCGGAGCGGATATATATATTGAATATAAAATCAGCAACCTGGTTGACTATATTCGCAGTGCCGCAAACCCGGAGTTATTACTGAAAAAGCTGGCTGAAGCTCAGGCATCCCGCCTGCTCTATCGTTTTGATATAGACACGCTTTTTTGTGATGCACGGTTGGCAATGGCCGATTTGCTGCGTAATCAGGTTCAGAATGAGTGCGATCGGAATAAGCTTGGTATTGAAATTATTCATGCAGGTGTTACTGCCGTACATCCTCCCCTTGAAGTTGCCGAAACATTTGAAGCAACCGTGGCGGCCCAGCAGGAACGAGAAACAAAAATTCAGCAGGCCAGGCAAAGCGCTGTCAGTGTGCAGGTTGAAACGTCCGGTTCATCAGAGCAGTTCATCGCGCTTGCTGATCTTATCAATAAATCAGAGTCAGGACTGCTGAAAGAGTCTTCAAACATTGAACAACTGCTCTACCAATGCGGCGGCAAAGTCTCCCGTATCATATCAGGGGCTTACGCTTACCGCTGGGGCCGTGAATTCAGCGAGCACGGTAAAATCAGTCGATTTAAAAATGAAGCCGTGTTATACAACACTGCTCCTAAAAATTACCGATACAGCCGGTATCTCGATATACTCGGGCAAGGACTGGCGGATAGCAGAAAAATGGTGCTTCTCGGTAACCATGATGAAATGCTGATACGCATGACGCTTCCAAGGGAAGGACCTAAAAAGCTGCCAGACAATTTAGCAGAATATACACAATAGACTAATCAGGAGAAATAAATGAATCGTATGCTGTCATTAGCTCTGGGTATCGCCCTGCTCGTACTTTTCTGCGGCTACCTGGTTACGTACAAAGTCAATTTTGATGAAACAGCACTCATAACCACTTTCGGCAAAGCATCCGAAAAATCTCTGAAAAACAGGGATGGTGAAGGTGCCGGACTTTATTTAAAATGGCCCTGGCCTATACAACAGGTAATCCGTTTCGATCGGCGTCTACAGGTGCTTGAGGACCGGCTTGAGCAGCAGGAAACCAGTGATAAACAGGTGGTTATTATCAAAGCCTACGCTGCCTGGCGAATCACTGATCCGCTGGCTTTTTACCGGTCATTCGTTTCGCGCGACAAGGCACGTAACTTTCTGCGTGACCGACTCCGCACCGCCAAAGCTGAAATCGGTCGATTCTCGTTTGATGACCTCACCAATACCGACCCCGAGAAGCTGCGGCTGCACGAAGCTGAAGAAGCTTTGCTGCAGCGCATTCGCGGCGACCTGGCAAAGCAGGGGTGCGGCATATATGTTCATACAGTCGGTATAAACCGCATTGTTCTGCCTGAAAATATTACCCGTTCGGTCTTTACCCGCATGCGCCAGACACGCAACAGGCTCGCCCAGAACGCACGGTCTGAAGGTAAGGCGGCTGCCAACAGTATCAGAGCCAAAACCGACAGCGATAAGAAACGCATACTGGCTTTCACCGAGCGGATTGCGCAGAATATCCGGGCCCAGGGTGACGCGGCTGCCGCTGAGTATTATAATGAATATTCAAAAAACAAAGATTTCGCAATATTTTTGCGAAAGCTTGACGCATTAAAAAAAAGCCTCGAGAAGAATACAACGTTTATTCTTGATACAGAATCAGAACCATTTGATCTGCTGAAAGAGTAAGGACTCTTAATCATGACGACTCAGTCTCAGGATAAAACTTCGATTCGGGAACCCGATGCGCCACACTCCTTCCTAGAACATGTTTCCGGGGATGAACAACAGCAGCATATTGACAGTTACGAGTGGCTTGCCGCAGCTTTGAAAACCGGCTTTCTCATCCTCAAAGTATGTATGATTATTCTGGGGATTGCATTTTTATTCAGTAATATTTACTGGGTTCCTGAAGGATATATCGCTGTTCATACGCGGTTCGGTAACATTCTCGATGAACATAGCAAACCGGTGCGGATTCCTGGAGGACCTTACTTTGCTCTGCCTTTTCCGGTTGATAACATTATCCGTATCCCGACTACAATTCAGAATTGTGCAGTTAATAAAGCTTTCTGGATAGAGAACCTGGAAGGCACAACCGATGCGACCCAAAACGATAACCGCTATCATTCAGAATCGTTCAGACCCGGTGAAGAAGGCTCCCTTATTACCGCGGATAAAAATCTCGTCCAGGGTGTCTGGAATATACACTTTAAAATCGACTACACACTCAGCCAGGGTCTTTTTTCACAGCAGGTAATTGATTTCATCAAGAACACCGGTTCCATGGATAACGCCATGCACATACTGAGCACGGTATCTCAGGAGGCTGTTGTATCAACTGTTGCTCAGACTACCGTATCGGATTTTGTCCTTGGAAATATCAACAACAGTGCAATCGCTAAACAAATTAATAAAAAGTTGGAATTATTACATTCCGGATTAAAAGTTACCGATGTCTCGTCTGCCAGGTATGCGGTACCCAAGAAGCTGACAAAAGATTTTCAGGCAGTAACACAGGCCGAAAGTGAAAAGGCGCTTGAGATCGAGAAAGCGGTCAGATACCGTGTTTCCACACTTAACGAACTTGCCGGAGAAGAATGGGAAGAACTGCTGCAGGCTATTCATTCATATGAACTGGCAGAAGAAAGTAATAATGATAACGCAAGGCAGGAAAAGTTTAATGCCGCGAAAAGGCTGCTTCTTTCGAACCGCGTTGGCGGTTTGGTGACAGAGCGTATTAATAAAGCGCGTATAGAAAAAACACAGATAATTGAACAGGCCCGGGCAGCGGCTGAACGGTTTAATAAACTGCTGCCGTCTTACAGGAAAAATCCGGTAATAATGCGTAATCAGCTCCTGCAGGATATTCTGAAGGAAATCTGGGCATCTAGAACAGTGACAACATATACTTTTCCCTCAAATCAACACATTTATCTAAATCTGGAAAATGCATCGGATTGAAACGCATTTGAATTTTTTATTAACAACAGAGCATCAGTAAACCTTACTTAAGATTAGGAGTGGATATGAAATGTAGACGTGCTTTTTTTTTAATTTTAATTATTTCCTGTATATGTATATCAAATGTTAACTGTGGCAAAAATAAAGAATCGGCAAAGCCTGAGGATTGTTATGAAATATTTCCTAAGACAGTGGATGGCTTAAAAATTACCGGTGAGCGGTCCGAACGGAATATTATCAAACACATGGTTCCTTTTGTCTGTTATTTACAGGAACTGTATCAGAAAAGACTGCAGGAAAAGCCTGATTTAAAAGGAATACTTGAATTAAGAATTCTTGTTGAATTTAACGGTGAAGTTATGAGTTATTCTATTGAGAGGACATCAATAGAAGATCCACTGTTTTTAAAAGAAGTTAAACACAGACTGGCGTTTCTCAGTTTTGATTCATACGGACAGTTTAACAGTGAAACAGAATTTATATATCCGATTCGATTCGGCAAATAAGCCCGGCAGAAAGCTGCAGAAGGTGCTAAAAGCAGGGTAAAAGGAATATCTTTTCGTATGCGGCAGGCAGACGGTGAGAAGCAGCAATGAGGCTTCAGTTATTGAACTGTAATAGGGAACTGTGCCCGCATATGGGGTGTTCCCAGGAGGACCTTAAGGTTTATAATAATCTGCCGCAGCTCGGGTGATGACGCACCGTGAATCGTCTCCAGAATATCCAGGATTTCATTATATTGGTCTTGTGATAGGTATAAGGTGCCGTCATCATCATATATTGATGCCGCATTTCTTAGAATCACACCCCACAGAAGCTGTTTCAGGTTCCGGCGCAGGGTGCTGTCTGAAGCAATAATTTGCTCTACTTCAGGACTGTGCTGATAATACCATGATTGAATCTGGATGCCGATACGTGACCTTATCATGCGGGTATCACGATACTTGCGCAGCAGCTGCAGTGCTGTGTGATTGCCAGAAAAAACAGTTTTTTCCAACACACACGGTTGTTGCGGGTTGATAGTCGTTGTTGTGGTTGACGCCGAATCCGGCTGATCTGGTACAGTGGTGGTTGTGGCTTCGTCGGCTGATACAGTCGTTGTTGTGCTTGTCGTTGGTCCTGCCGGTATTGTGGTTGTTGTGCCTGGGGCATCTTCACCACCGTCGCTGCCGCCTTCTCCTCCTCCGCCACCACCACCGCCTGGCATGGTTGTTGTAGCAGGGGAGGAGGTAGTCGTTGATGGTGTCACTATGCGGCGTGCATATTTCAGATCGCCGCTTCCAGCACCGGTATATTCATAATAACTGATATGGGCAATACCATGGCTGTCAAGTGCCAGTGAGCAGAATTCACCAACGTTACCGCCGGCATCGACGGTTTCGATCAGCCATTCGGAATCGGTATAATGGACATACTTCAAGTTGTAATTATCATAGTCAAGGTAAGCTATATGAGGATTTCCGTCAGCATCAAGCGCAAGAGCGTTAAATCCGCCCACATCGGCGCTGCTGTCAACAGTTTGGATCTGCCACTGCATTCCATCATAATAGGTATATCCCAAACTCATAGTGTCGTAATTATAATAGCTGATGTGTGGTCGGCCCTCCGCATCCAGCGCTATATCATTGTACATACCGATATCAAATTCTCCGGAAATAATATGCTCTGTCTGCCATGTCGATCCGTCATAATAGGAATACTTCAGATTACCGTTGTAATAATCATAGTAACTGATATGCGGATGTCCGTTTCCGTCAAGCGCCAGCGCATTAAAATCGCCCTGTTCAAAGAACATGCCTGTGTACAACGTCTCCAACAACCACTCAGAGTCCTTCCTGGCGTAACGCAGCTCAAGGTTGTCATAATCATAGTAACTGATATGCGGCATGTTATTTTCGCCAACGGCGATATTACAATTTATCCCGACGTCAGTACCATTATCTTCGTCAACAGTTTCAATGTGCCATCCGGCGCCATCGTGATAGGCATAGCGCAGTCTGTAATTATCATAGTCATAATAGCTTATGTGCGCCCGGCCGCTACCGTCAAACGCCAGGGAGCTGTACATGCCAACATCTGCCCCCGCACCCTCTACTACTTCATGCTGCCATGACTCACTGGTATAAACAGCATAGAAGAGCTGACCGTTCGTGGCGTCGTAGTAACTTATTGAGGGATTGCCGTCGGCAGCAACGGCTATTGAGGTATACAACCCTTCATCCGCAGCACTGTCAGACAGCTTTTCAATAGACCATTCGGCTCCGGCAGTGACCGGACCGCAGAGCAGGAGTATGCTCAGCAGCCATAACATGGCAGCTATACTATATGATAGACTGTTCATTATTATTACTTGCTATGCAGGCGGCTCTTGCGCCGTCCATAGTGTTGGTATGTGTGGATTATTATTGAATAGAAGGTGCTATTTCCTGCCATTCTCCATTAGTTAACTTTTCAACCCTTCCGGTATATTTATGATGCCTGACAGTCCCTTGTGAGTTGTACACATACGTATCCTGCGTTTGGGGTAGGAACGTAACCGGATTCACGGTCATGTAATCATTAAGAAATTCTCCTACGAGCTTACGGGTTATTCTGTCTGTATTTTCTTGCAGTTTCTCTCTGTTAATAATTGCAAGGTGTTTGCCGGTCCAGGTCGTTACCAGCCATGGAACTTTTTTATTGGTGTGCAGATAAACGGGCCGGAGCAGAGCAAGTTCGACATGAAGCGCAAAAAACGGTATCTGGTGCAGTTCGTTTAAATTATAGCTGACAAACAAATTTCCTTTCATGCTGCTTCCAGATATCTTCCGCACCATCTTTGGTAAAACTCTAATGCCGATTTCCTGAAGCTTATGCATGACTTCTGTTTTAATCTTCTCCTCGGTAACACCAAAATTCTTCAGGGGCTGATCAATATTGATCTGCACATATATACTTTCAATCCCTTCCAAGGTTTCTTTCTGGGCGGCAAATTTAATTGCCTGGACAGAAGGGATAGTAAAAATAAATAGTACTGGTATTACTCCGATCAGCAAAAAAAAATGTTTTAAGACAACAACCATCCCGATGCTCCGGTATGATTTAAGTACGCTTTTCACAAGGACAGTCTTTAATCTTTTTTTTAAAAAAACCGTGTTAATTTTTTATTAACGGATGATTAAGATTCGGTAAGCTATGGGTTGGCAAGCTATCACCTGGGCTGACTGTATTAGCTGGATAATTAAAAAAAGATCCTCAAAGGATATGATCCTTGAGGCTCTTTTTTTCTCCGCGCATGCCGAACATCACTAGGCAATAATTAAAAATTATTTTATCGTGCCCAAACACAGTGGAATGTCGAACATCGCAGATCGAGAGTTCATGTATGGTATGTAATAGATTCTATTCTGGATAAATTAATGGTGTATATACTTTGCGTTAATTTTGGTAAAATATTACTTTTTAGCAGCTATGCAATTCATGGTGTGTATAAAAAATGCCGTCCAATGGGGCTGTTGGACGGCACATATGTAGAAATACCCGTAAAGCTGAGGAGGCGGGTATTTTATAATGGATTTTATACAGTAATGTTAATTTCGTATTTAGGAATAATTAATAAGTAATTAAATCCGGCCCCAAAAAGGGCGGGCGCTCTATGGAAAATATGGAAGAGGGTGGTCCAGGGTAGAATAGCAAGCAGGAAACTGAGGGGTGCTGATAGTATAGTTGGTACTATTGCTTGCCCAGCACAGTATAAACGGCATTGCAAAAAAGGTTGTTAGGATAACATAGCCAATACTGCCTAAAAGAATTTTTAAAATTTTTTTCTTCATTTTACCTCCATGATAAAGTGGTTATTATATTAGCTCTATTATTATTGAATATAAGAAACGAATGTTAACAGGCTATAAGTACCGGGTTAATATTTAATAATTCCTGCAAACGGTACTACTCCATAGTAAAAGCCAGCCGCTCTTTATCGAAAATTAATAAAAAAAAAACATCTAATTAACTGGGCCGGGTTATCATTATAAGACTATTAATAAGTCGGAAAAATCTAAAACAGCAGGATGAAAAAGTGCACATTAAGACATCGAAATTGGCCCTAAAAATCAGTAAGCTTGTAAAACATTTCGGTTTGAATAAAAGACTGGCTTATCAACTGATGATTGACGGGTTTGCACCCGGTGCACAAGAGGCAATAACAGATTTAACCTTCCGTAATCCGTTCTTAATAGTCAGCACGGGACGTACAGCAACAAAATGGCTGGCGGCTATATTAGATCAGGCTTGTGGAGCATATGTAGTTCACGAGCCGGTTCCACAGGAAGAGTATTACCATGCTCAGGCAATCAGCTATCCTGCGGCAACAAAACCGTATCTGTATGAATTTAGAATTCGGGAGATGGCCTTGAGAATCCGTGAGCACAATCCAATGGTATATGGTGAAGTTAACAGTGTTTTGCGGTTCCATATAACGGCACTACAGGAAATAATTCCCGCAATGAAAATTATTCATCTTGTGAGAGATGGGCGGGATGTTGTTAGATCTGTTTTCAATAGAAGGATAAAAGCACGAAAAACACCTTTATATGACAAGATAACACCGCCGATTCTGGATAAATTTTCATCACAATGGCATACACTCACTGCATTTGAAAAAATCTGCTGGGGCTGGAAGGCGGAAAATCAGTTTATGCGTGAGAATACCAAACTGCGTGCACGTTTTGAAGACATTACAGCTTCCTATCCTTTATTCTCGCAGCAGATTCTCAGGCCGCTGGGTTTATCTTTAAAAGAGGAGCTGTGGAGGCAAACGGTCAGGCGTCCAGTGAATGCAACTAAAAAATATGTTGTCGGTTCCTGGGATGACTGGACAGATGAACAGCAGCAGCAGTTCACATCTATTTGTGGCTCAGAAATGCAGGAATACGGGTACGAGATCCCGGCCATTCAAGCTGTCCAAGGGGTTGAGAAAGTGCCGATTGCCCATCCTGAAAGTTCTCAGATGCAGATTCAGGCATGATAGGGCTTTTTCCTGCGTTACCGTAAATTCACCGGGCGGTCATGATGACAATAAACAAAGCCTTGAGAGAAATTTTTTTCTCTCAAGGCTTGCTTTGTTTGTACTGTGCATCTCCCGCAGCACTGCCTGCAAGACATCTCCTTGAACCGGTTGTCTGGTTAGAAGCTTAAGTAGGCACGGGCACCCACAATCGTGACTGTTCGGGCATCAGAAACACCTGCCAGACCTTCCACAACCTGTATATCAGGTGAGATTGCAAGGTGTTTATTAAGCTGGAGGCGGTAATAGGCCTCAAACCTGTTTTCTGCCGGTGTGGTATTAAGTCCCATAACATTACGGCGGGGCCTAAAGGACCGCTCAGTAGCATATGTGCGCAGAAAATCCCGGTAGTCTTCACTTATTACCGCACGGCCGTAAGCAATACCAAACATGTCGTCATTCCTGCCCCACAACCCTCCTGCAAGCTGCAGTCCAATGCTCCAGGCCATTTCGATGGGGTAGATATCATCATCATCAAGGTTGCCCACGTAACCAAAACGCCCAAACCCGCTTACGTGTTCTGAAAACTGCTGATCAATACTGCACCCCAGTCCGTAGCCTTCCTCCTCATTGCGGGAAGGATCTGGAAACCGCGTATGGTCTCCGCTGTTTTTCCAGCCGTAGAAACGGTAATTTCCCTGCAGCTCTCCAAATTTGGGCATAAAATCTATTTCTGCAATCATCAGATTATCATCAAAAATATCTTCAAAATCATCGTTTGACTCAACAAAACCGAGGTGCAGTGCAACCATATCGCTGGGATACATGCTCAGGCGGGCACCATAGGCGTAGAGGTCTTCGGGCCACTCAATTGCTATATTATTCACAAAATTATCTGAAAGAAACTGGGTTTCTTCATCATTGGCAACCGCATTGGTATCAAACCAGCGGGTAGGGTCGATTTTACCGAACGTGAGCGCAAGCTGGCCATCGAAAAATCGGTGTTCATACCACACTTCTGCAACTTCCACATCATCATCCCCATCACTATGCCGTGCATCATAGTTCACACCGGTAAAACCGCCAATTTCGCTTCGCAACCCATCTGCCTCAGTGGCTTCAAGCATGAGAAAGGCCTTGCCATGTTCTCCAATTTTTGAACTGATCTCAATATCCACCGAATAACTGGCATCAGTATCATCACCCTCTCCGGGAAGACCCAGCACAGGAACCAGCCGATGATTATCTTCATTTTTAATAGTCCCCTGTACCACTGTTGTTGCGTCAACATGAAATTCAAAACGCGAAAGGGCCTCTTTAATGTCTTCCAGAGCCTTGAGATCGGTATCATGATCTCCAATTATTTGTTCCTGCTTTTCTATCTTTTCATCCTGTGTGCTGAGCTTCTTCTCAAGCTGTTCTAAGCGCCTTTTCAGGGCTTTAATTTCATCCTGTACCTCATCAGCCTGAACACTTAGGGGTAGGGTGAGAAACATGCATATTGCGACTAAAGACAATAGCCAATGTTTCTTTCTGTTCATTTGTAGTCTCCTTTTGAAAATTTATCTTTATACTTTTTGACAAACAGATTACTTTTCCTGCATAGCTTCTGCAATGCTGCAGAATCATATCCGGTTCTTTTAATTGTTTCTTGTCTCACCTCCTCTCTTATAAAAGTATTTTTGTCAGTCATTTTGCTTTTTTATGATAAATTGCATAATTCATAGCCGATCTTTATTAAAAAAAGATTAAGGTTTAATTAATAAACAGTTGTAGAGTAACGATTCGTTACGCATCTCGTTCTATTAATAATAGTTATGAGGAGATTTGAAAACTATGCAGAGTGCTCACAGAAGGCAGCATTCTATGGAAAAGAAGGAATAAAATAGTCCAGTGATGAATAGTAAGCAGGACATTGCGGGATGATACTGTTATAGTGCACACTATTGCTTGCCCAACATAGTATAAACGGCATTGCAAAACAGGTTGTTAGAATAATATATCCGATACTGCCTAAAATAATTTTTAAGATTTTTTTCTTCATTTGATACCTCCGTGATAAAGTGTTATTAAAACGCGCTATTGTATTTGAGTATAAGAAACGAATGTTAAAAGGTTATAATTACCAGGTTAATATTTAATAATTCCTGTAAACGGTACCACACCATAGCGTAAGCCGGCTTTTTGCATTTTTTTTGGTTAATTTTTCAATAAGTATGGGTCCTCTCCTTGTAAGAAGAGCGCGCGTGGTTTACAATAAAGTGTGTCAGCAACTTAAAATAAAAGAAAGGATACGAGATGGGGGATAAGACACTGTGTAAACTATCAAAAAAGGACTTTCTCAAGGAGCACTTAAGCGAATATATAAAACTCGTAAAAAATGCTACAAGCGTATGTAAAAAGTGCGGGAGAGTAGCGCGAGATGCAAAAAAACTCTGCAAGCCGGAGAAATTCGGATGAAAAAGGATCGCAACAGGCAGTTGATGTAATTTTATAGTGGCTCTTTTTCTCAAACGTTTTTTAGACCCCCGCTGGACAAAACCAGTGTGGGCGGTTGCAGGTGGGACTTTTTATTTTGTCCTCAAAAGTCCTCTTAAGAAGCAGAAGCGTATTTTATTGAAAAATATGAGGGTGACATATTCCAATACCTGTAGAGGTTGTTGCATGTCTACAGCATAGTAACCTCATATCTAAAAATAAGTTCTTATCCTATCAAGCCCTCCTGCCGGACAATGTGCCTCAAGGACTATCGGCAATGCCCATTTTGTCATGCTGGATTGATTCACTCACTATGATTCTGTTAACCTATTAATAACCAAAATTTAACCTAATTTTAACTTTTAGTTAACAATTAAACGTTAAATAATTATCCCTTTTGCAATAGTTTTTTTATCAATGTGATCAGCGTATATACACACCAACCATAATTATAGATGGTTATTATAATAAAGCTCATTCTGGCAGCACGGTAGGATGGACTGGCATCTAACGCTTCTTTTTTAACATGCCGCCACCCCGTACCCTGAGGCGGGGGACATATGCGGCAAGGTACCTTTCACCATGAGCTCTGTACAGCTTAAAGATATATCAAGAGGGGGTAACTATTCTGAAGAAATTATCGAGTGGGACCAGCATACCTACCTTACTATTATCAATACCAAACTGACACCTGAACAAAGAGAGAGGATAATAAAACCTCAGCACATTTTTCCAAAACAAGATGCAGTCCTAGCTGTTCATTTTCATCCTGAGCATGTCCCGCTTCCGCTCATCCGGGAACGACTTAACATAATGTATCCTCATAAAACAGCTGAACTTGTTATCCCTACCCAGCATAATACGCTCATGCACTTTCAAGGTTATGCAGGGGTAGAAATAGACTGCTATTCATCCGGTTTTAATCGGAAGGTTCAATTGCTTCTCCATTTTAAAGAAACCAGGGTGGCACATGCTCATATCCTTAAGAACATGATTGCCCATACATTCACATACCGTTCAAGGCAGCTGCATGAACTGATTGCTACCATAGTCGACCCTTCCCTTGATGACAGGTTCCAGGAAGCGGTACTGGAAACCGGTGCACATAAAGAGCTTATCCGTTTTATAAAGACTATGACAAAAAAATTTCAAATACTGCTGGAGCAGAATGAATCAATAACACCACCGGAGGTCATAAAGAATAAACTGCTTCGGGATTACTTTGATGCCTTAAGGGTAAACTTTGATGACGGGATGATTAATCGTGCCCAGATCCTCATAAAAAAAGCCAAGCAAATCATGAAAGACAATTTTCCTATGGAGTACTTCTATCGCGTTGAGGAAGTCATAGAAGAAGTCAGGGCACTCAATGGCTGTATCGTTATCCCTCATCCAGAACAATTTTGGCCTATTCTGTTGGCTGACTATGATGTGGATGGTTATGAAGTCTGGAACCCGCAGTCACAGGAATACACAGAGTTTCTCATTACCGTTCTTAACCGGCACAACAAATCACGCAAAGGTCGTGAGAAGCCGATCCTGATATTCATGGGAGATGATACCCATATGGGAGAAAAATTAAAAGATCCTGCCGGTCAGGATCCTGCCAAAGCTTCCCGGGAAATCGGTTATCAGCCTGCCTGGGACGACATGAACATCCAAAAAAGTCTTATTATGAGCAATGCCGACTGTCGAAGTGTCATAGACGAATATAAAAGTCGACTTGCCTAGAAAGCTGATATGAAGGGAGATGCTATGATAAACCAGACTGATGAATTTAAACATGAATCACTCCAAGACTGCCAGTCTATTGTTGAGTATTTAAATTCGCTCTGTGACGGGTTTGAACGCAAGCATCTCGTTTTGCGATCAGAAAACAACGAAGTTATTGTGAAGCCTCATGGATTGCTTAAGTTTGAAATCAAAGCCAGGAAACGATCCGATCGGGTAAAACTTTCACTAAAAATATCCTGGAATGACGGTATGGAAGAAGACGAAGGCAGCAACCAGCTTGTCATCCAGTCAGAATCAGAATCGTAAGCAATGTATTAGAAAATATCATGAAGTAAACATGTAAGAACTTCAGTGGTGCTTGCATAATCATATGGGTTTTTTACAAAAAACAGAACAGGACTTCAAGTTTATTATTCTTGAGGTATCAAAGCAGGTGAAAGATACGCAGAAGTTTCTTTCACAGCCTGAAGAAGAGCTTTTTGAAAAAATCAGCAACCGGGATGATTATATTGATATATTAAAAAGCAGAATTGAGGAACATTGCTTTACAGCCGTGCTTAATTACAAAGACAAAAATACTGCCAAACAGGCAGTTGACTATGCCCGCGCAATTAATATCATAGGTGCAAATCTTGAACGCATTGCAGACTATTCAGTCAGCATCGTTGATCAGATGCAGTATCTCCATGAGCGTACATTACTGGAAAGTTACGATCTTAAAGCACGTTTCAAAGAAGCAATCCAGGCCCTGGGACTGATTGAAAAGGCCCTGTTTAAAAAAAATATAAACCTTGCCATGCAGATTTGTCAAAGTGAATACGTACTGGATAAACTGTATACAGAGTTTTTTCAAAAAATAATAGCAGAAATTCGGCTTGGAAAGAATGTTGAAAACCGGATAACACTCTTGTTTATCCTGAGCTATCTTGAACGGATAGGAGATGCACTGCTTAATATAGGCGAGGCAATTATTTTTGCCATTCTTGGACAGAAATTAAAAGTTCACCAGTACAAAGCAATTGAAGAAACACTGGCCTCATCAGAAATGAATACATCCATAGGCGATGTTGCCTTTGAATCAATCTGGGGCACACGTTCCGGGTGTCGGATTGGACACATTCGTGAGCTGCGTCCGACAGAAAATGCTCAAAAGGTTATTTTTAAAAAGGGAAGCCGCAAAAAGCTTATGGAAGAAAAAGAGAATATTAAACGATGGGAAAATATTTTTCCCGGACTGCCGCCCCGGATTCTCAATTTCCAGGAAAACGGACGCCACTCTTCCATGCTTGTTGAATACCTTGGCAGTTCTACCTTTCAGCATATTATTTTGAATGCCACTGATGACATCTTTTCAGAAGCGTTTCTCAAACTTCAAAAAACTCTTAGTAAAATATGGTCACTGACCAAGCAGGATAAAGTAGTCAATGCCGGATACAGCAAACAGATTTCAGCGCGCATTCAGGATGTACTTTCTGTACACCCTTCATTCAGGATGCCGGACAAACAGATCGGCTCAGTAAGTGTCTACTCCTTTGATGAACACATTCGAACAATCCGTTCCATTGACAAAGCACTTGGTGCACCATTCTCTGTCTTTATTCATGGAGATTTTAATAGTGATAATATAATTTACAACCAGGATACCGGCAAGATACACTTTATTGATCTGCATCGATCACAGCAGTCCGATTTTGTTCAGGATATTGCAGTTTTTCTTGTCTCTAATTTCCGCTTACCAGTTTTTGAAACACCCCTTCGCAAGCGGTTAAATACGGTTATCAAATCATTTTATCACTTTACGCGTGATTTTGCAGGACGGCAAGGAGACACTACTTTTAATGCACGCCTGGCATTGGGGATTGCACGATCGCTTATTACTTCCACCCGTTTTGAACTCAACAGCAAGTTTGCTCGGGCAATGTTTATGCGGTCAATTTATATTTTTGAAAAGCTGACCGCCCATAACGGTGCACCCTGGGAGTCTTTTGTGCTGCCACAGGATATATTGATCTATTAAGTACAATAAAAGATAAACCGCCTATTGTTCATCGTGAAATCAGCATCATGAAAAAAGTTGGTATTATTGGTATTCCAGGGAAGTGGTCATCGGAGCGGATTGCAGATTCGCTGCAGAAAAAGACCGGTTTTCGCATGCTTATAGCTATGGATGAGATAACCCTCAATGTTCAGGAAAAAGCTGCTTTTTGCAGGGGGAGAAATCTTGCTGAGCTCAATGGGATTATAATAAAGAAAATTGGACCGTCTTATTCTCATCATATGCTGGACCGGCTTGAAATGCTGCATTTCCTGAACCAAAACGGTCTCGAGATCATTTCCAATCCTCTGTGTATAGCAAAAGCCGTGGATCGCTTGAGCTGTACCTTGGAACTGATGAAAGGCGATATACCGATCCCGGAAACAGTCGTCACCGAGAATATTGAAAAGGCCCTTGAAACTGTTGAGAGATTCGGACGGGCTGTTTTTAAACCATTGTTTACTTCCAAAGCGCGGGGCATGAAAGTAATTGAAAAGGGTAAGGATGCGCTTGCAAACATAGAAGAGTTTAAAGCAGCCAACAATCCGGTTATGTATATACAAAAAATGGTTGCTATCCCGGGAAAAGATTTGGGACTTGCGTTTCTCGGAGGAGAATATATTGCTACTTATGCACGGGTTAGTCAGCACGATTCATGGAATACAACAACGCACTTTGGAGGGCGTTATGAACCATACACGCCCACCAAAGATGTAATCGACCTTGCTTATCGAGCCCAGTCACTTTTCGGGCTGGATTTTACCTGCGTTGATATTGCTGAAACGCCGGATGGTCCAATAGTCTTTGAAGTCTCAGCATTTGGCGGCTTTCGCGGTCTTCTTGAAGCAAACAATATCGATGCAGCAGAATTATATGCAAATTATATGCTTGAAAAATTACCCGATGAATGAGCATATGCAGACAATCAATCAAATAGCGGATAATTTTTTGCATGAGGCAGCCCTGCATGAAACGCTGACCCTTGCGTTTGGAGATGTTTCTACGGAAGTACGCACGAACTCGCGAGAGCTGAAACGGCAGTTGCGGAATTACTACAGGGGTTTTGTATGTGAAAAAAAACAGCAACCCCACATGAACATAGTTGCAGTTGAGAGCTCAGCACCCCAGTTTGACTGTAACTTTATCATCAAGCAGCCTGATCCCGGAAAAACAAAAATCAAGGAAGAATATATTGATTTTCCTGACGGGCGAATGGTCAAAAAACGTCTCACCGGGATGATTTTCTGTTTCGGCAATGGGCTGAATCTTGCACTGGGGCCCTGCACCGCAAACCCCAACCAGATTATAAACTTTATCAATAACCGTTATATCCAGTGGCTGCTCAACAGAGGTTTCCTTTTGGGACATGCCGCCGCGGTTGAGTTTTCGTCTGCCGGTGTTGCACTTGCGGGTTTTTCAGGTACTGGCAAGTCAACCTTGGCCCTCCATCTCATGAACAGGGACGCGAAGTTTATTTCCAACGACAGGTTGATGATCAAAAAAGATGATAAAAAGCTTTGCATGATCGGTGTAGCAAAACTGCCGAGAGTCAATCCAGGGACTATTCTCAACAACCCCAGTCTATGTGATGTCATACCTGAATCTGAAAGAAAAGAATTTGAAAAATTGTCATCAAGTGATCTCTGGAGCCTTGAACACAAATATGATGTGTTCATTGATGAAATATTCGGCGCTGATCGTTTTTCACTTTTCTCAACCATGAAGGTGCTCCTCATCCTTAATTGGAAGAAAAGTAAAAGACCGGTTCAAATCGAACAGATAGATATTGCTGCACGCAGCGATCTGCTTGAAACCTTTATAAAGTCTCCGGGACTTTTTTATGAGCCCGAAATAGCATATCCGGAAAAAGCTTTTTCAAAAGAAGCATATAGTGCACATTTGCAGCACTGCCGGGTGTTTGAGATTACCGGTGGGATTGATTTTGAGACAGCTGTCGACACGGTACTTGATCAATTGAATAATTTTACTTAAAGCGTCGTTTTAAATAATGAGAATTGACATAACACGATCTGTAACAATACCTGAAACGGTACGTATTGACCGATATCGCCGTGTGCCCGAATTGGGACCTAAGATACTTTTTTTCAGTGGAGGTTCTGCATTAAAAACACTGAGTCGCAGATTAATCGACTATACCCATAATTCAATTCACCTTATAACCGCGTTTGATTCAGGTGGCAGTTCTGCTAACATCCGGCAGGCATTTGAAATGCTCTCTGTTGGCGATTTAAGAAACCGGCTCATGGCTTTGGCAGATCAATCAGTGCATGGTAATCGTGATATCTACAGGCTTTTTGCATACCGTTTTGATCATAATACAGATAACCAAAAACTTCACAAACGTCTGGTAAAGATGGCACAAGGCAGAGACAGCCTGATTACAAGCATACCAAATCCAATGCGCAGGATCATTCGTAATCATTTGCACTCATTCTTAGAAAAGATGCCGGATGATTTTGACCTGCAGGGTGCAAGCATTGGAAACATTATACTGGCAGCTGGTTATTTAAACAACAGAAGGCATATAGAACCGGTAATCTACATTTTTTCTAAACTTGTAGAGGTTAGAGGTGTGGTAAAGCCTATAACCGGCTTGTCGTATCATCTTGCCGGCCGCATGGAAGATGATGAAATTGTTATAGGCCAGCACCGTCTCACGGGGAATGGCTGCACTGCAGAATGTAAAAAAATAAAGGAACTTTTTTTAACCAAAAGTCTCAATTCTGATAAACCGGTCAGTATTCAAATTAAGAAAAAGACTAAAGACCTTATTCAGGGTGCAGACTTAATCTGCTACCCCATGGGCAGTTTTTATACGAGCTTAATGGCCAATCTTTTACCTCAGGGTGTCGGTCAGGCCATAAGTGAAACACATTGTCCGAAAGTATTTATACCCAACCCGGTCGAGGATACTGAACAGTATGGGATGTCACTTGATGACACCGTTACAACACTTATAACGTATCTGCGAAAAACAGCAAATGGTAATCATACAATAAACGATCTTTTGAATATTGTCATTGTTGATACAAAAAATGGAAATTATCAGAAACCGCTTAATTTAAAAAAGATCAAGCAAAGCGGGGTTGCAGTCATTGATACAGAGTTAATCTCTGCTGCAAGCAAACCTTTTATAGATAATGAACGTCTTATTAACGTGCTTCTCTCGCTTGCATAACATATGGGAACATATTTTTTTTGAAAATAATTTAAAAATTTAATGGAGGATATTCAATGGAAAAGAAAGAAGTAGGGGTTAAGCGATCAATTGAACTCAAAGACGCAATTAAGTATTTGCACGACCTTGCTGACAGTCTCAAGAAAGGTGAAGTGTATGTACAGCAGGGCAATGAATATTTAGCCCTCAAACCAAAGCCTACCGTCTTCCTTGAAGCAAAAGCAAAAAGGAAAAAAGATAAAGAAAAATTCTCATTTTCAATTGGCTGGTATAATGAAACCCTTGTGGAAGAAGGCGATGATATTAAAATTAGTGCTGATAAACCTAAAGGGGATGTAAAAGAAATTGAGGAAACCGAGGAAGATGAATAGTGATGCATAACGCTTGACGATGCATACCCTTGCTTTACTGTATGTATACGCCCTAAAAGAATGTATCGATGCTGATTCGATCGGGCATGAATCCTTTACAGACATTACAAACACTAATTATAAAGTTGCTTTATGGAGGAAATGTATGAAAACATTTTTAAAAAAGTTTTTTCATCGGTTGCATATGTATGATGAAGAAGACAATATTAAACGGCATACAAAAACGCATCAGCACAAGTATCCGCTCAACATGTTAGCGCAACATGTCGGAGAACCAATTGAGGTACAATATGTCGATCTTGGTCTGCCTCAGATAATGCAGGGGAAACTGAATTCTTCTCCATCCGACAGTGCATTTTATGTGAGCCTTGATGAGACTCATATGAATATTGTCTATTGGTACAATACACATGCCGATGGCAGAGTCTCCGGTGTCAAGCTTATTAAGTATGCAGGGGATGTGGTGTATCGCAACAATGAACTGCCCTTTGATTATGATATAGCCGAACGCTACGAACAAGGGCAACATATCAGCGGACCGATTAGAATGATGACCCGCGAATACCTGAAAGGGGTTTTTGGTTAAGACTTATAGTATTATATAAAACCTGCCGGAGTATACGCTATTGTTTGAATGTTTGCACTACAGATTTGTTCATGATGGTATAACTGCACTAACACTTCTCCTTATCGATATTATGGTGCACTCCACTGTACTGTAGGCAAACCGGTTATAGCGTTTCATCATTAATTCTTATAATAGTTTTTTTTATTCCGGGAAGAATGCTTTTTCCTTTATATTGTAAAAACAGCCCATCCGTTTTACGGTACCAGTATTGGCCATGCCAAAAATGCGACAGCAGGCCGGTGGGCTGAACCCATACCCTGTGTGCTTCAATTTTTTCCCCGTTAATGAATATACATTCTGTTTCCTTTTTTGTAGCCTCCATTTTTATAACTGAAAAGTTGTCAAGGCGGATCATCCAGAAAAATGTTGATTTTTGCTCTGATGCAATAAAACTGCGCAGGGAGAACGTCAGCGGCTGATACCAGGGGTGCTTATCAATTATAAATGTTTTACTAATTTTTTCCCCTTCCAGGGTACCCTGGAAATAAATTCTTTCGTTTTGCCGGTATGCTTTAACTGCTGTTGCAGCTTTTCTCATTTCCCATTCATGGGTGTATCCTGTTAGGTCACAGATATTGTAAAACGTTACATCATTCTTCCTGGCAATGATTCGTGCAGTATCTTCAAGTTCCAGATCCCAGGTAAGGATGGTGGTTTGAGAACCGGTTGTTTCCAGATATGTATGGCTCTCCAGGGTTTTTGCCACTGTCTGAGAAGTCAGGAGTAATAAAAAGAGAACGCAGGAAGATTTTTGCAAAGTAATCTTTTTCACTTTTATCGGTTCCTATGCCCAATATACAATGGTAAGCAGCGACAATGTAGACGCTGTATCATGTGCTATCGCTAATCCCAATGTGTTAATTCTGTATTTTTATTGGGTTAATTTTTTAAAAAAGTTTTTAAATATCATATCTTCACACACCCCCTCCCACGAAATACCTCTGCAAAATTAATATGTTATTAATCAAATATTAATCCACATATTATTAATTCTAAATATAATCTTACAATCAACTATACCGCTTATATAGTTTAACTAAAGCAGGGTATTCAGTATTACACCATTCCTTTTATGTGATGCTATACAACAATAATACAGCTATCTCGAAAAATTGGCAGCATACTGATGAGTGATTTGAAAAGAATCAGGTTTAAAGCTTATATTGTCTTTATCCTTTTTGTTACTGTTCCAGCGGTGCTGGCCGGTTATGAAGCTTGGGATTATTGGAGTGAGGATTCAGAGCGTCATAATGTTAAGAACGATCTTTTAGATGCTCCTTCCAACAGGAATATTAAAACAATAAAAGAGATTCAGGAAAATGTTGCTGAAAAGGAAAACTTCAGTTTTATTGTCATTGGTGATACGCACCAGAATTTCACTGTTTTTAACAAAATTATTCAATACGCGCATAGGCATAATCCTGATTTTATCATTCATACAGGAGACTTTACCAATAACGGGCACTATAGCGAGTATACAAAAATGATCGATTTTCTTGAGGACATTAATATACCGCTCATTGTTTGTGTGGGGAATCATGACCTGGAGCTTTATGGTGACAGATGTTTTTCACACCTTTTCGGGCCGCTTAATTTTTTCTTTGATTTGAATGGATGCAGATTCGTTTTCTTAAACAATGTGGAGCGAAGTGTCAATACAGATGTTGTTGAACTCCCGGATACCCCGTATGCATTTAAACTCTCACGAGGCATAGACAAGCATCTGGTTGCATACCTTGAGAGACTGATTCAGCACAGCAGCCGTAACTTTATCGTCATGCACATACCTCCTGCCGTAAAGCCGTTTGACTTCTATTGTTTTAAGAGAAACGGCGAAAGCTTTATACGTGCAATGACAGAAAACGCGGAGCGGATTGCACGTGTTTTTTTTGGTCATATCCATGGTTACGGTGAAGCCCGTTTTCAGAATGTAACCTATATCCAGGCAGGCGGTGGAAGCACCTGTGACAGTGATTTTAAAAGAGACCGAGCGGGAATAATCAACAGGCATAACTATGTTTTGGTCACTGTTTCGCCGGCAACAGTAAACCACACGGTCTATTTTATAGACTAAAGCACTTTTTACCAATTGCTAAGGAATAATGGCAGCATGTTTTCGTTCCTCCGGAAAAACAACGATGAAACAACCGTAGTGGGCTATCAGCACATAACCTGTATGAACCCGGATTGTGTCTTTTTGTTGAAAAAAATCAATTATATTAAAGGGTGGGAAAAAATTATACATACAAATGGTTTTGATATCAGTCTTGCTTCAGCTAATGGCACACTCTATTATACATGCCCGCAGTGTAAAGCCAGAAATATAGTTGTCTTACAGGGTGAAAAAATTATCCTTGAAAAAATTATTAGATGGGAGTTGCCAGACCAGAGTGACAATTGTTCGGATGTAACCGGCACACCAGCCCTTTTACCGGTTTTTGACGGACGGACTTAAACTGCACCTGTTTTTTTATCATTGTGTTTTTAAACGTGATCACCCCTCACATAACAGTTTCTTCTAATAATTTTACAAATGTTGTAGGAGTACCGGGCAGCCCGCGTACTTCCTCCGACCTTAAAAGAACACCGTCCGTTAACCGGTACCAAAAAAAAGATTTCCAGAAGATTGAATGCAGGTATGCAATCCTTAACCTTATCTTGACAGCTGTATACGAGGTGCCATTGAGATGTATGCGCTCCAATTTTTCTTTTGTTGCTTTGAATTTGACTGCCTTCAGTTTTTCCGGTTTGGTCATATAAAACTGTATTGCCTGTTTATCCGATACCACAAAATCTTTCAAGAGGAGTTTTGAACCATACCAGACATCCTCATCTATGGTGACGGCTTCAGACACTTTTTTGTTATTCAGGGTTCCTTCAAAAAGCAAACTGTTTTGTTTCTTCGTGACGGTAACAGTATCACCGTTTTGGATGTTTTTATAGTGCTCGATTGTGGTCTGGAAGGTATGGTTGCTGATTATTTTTCTAAGTATATTTTTCTCGAACAGTTCTACAGTAAAACCTACTGCAGTTTCAGTCACAAGATATTTATTTTGAGAGCTCAATGTGCCCGTTGTTTCACTATAGACAAGTCTGGTGGTTTGCTGTGTATCTGCGCGGATGCCGAATGCCAGGATAACAGGACAGCATAAGATTATCAGGAAGCCGGTGGGGTTTAGTTTGAAGGTCATGCGTTTATAATTTTTCTTCAGCTTTTTTCATTGCAATGCTTGACCTTCCTGCATGGGACAATTATTGTCCCCGGTAGTATGTATATTATGGTACTTTAAAAATATTTTAAGCCCTCCTTCATTCATAAAACGTTTAAGCAGTTTGGTCTCGGTTTTTCTCAGGTCAACAATCAGCAGGCTGTCAATCACATGGGAGAAGTCAGCATCTACATTAAAGCTCAATATGGTACCATTCAGTTTTAAATAATGGCGCAAAAGTATCGGTACACCCTTACCGTCCTTTTCGATTTCTGACACAAGCGCAGAAACATGTTCGAGTGTTAAAAAAGGAGACTGTAAGGTGCGCTGATCGACTCCCCTGATTTTTCTATTGCGGGCTGGGTTGCGCGCCTTAACATAACGGGAAAGTTCCGGGTTGACTTTCGAATCCTGCAGAAATTGTAATATGAGATTTCTAGAAACAGTTTGATAATCATTGCTGATACTTACCGGGCCGAAAAGAATTTTATATTGGGGGTTGCGAGTGATAAACTCGCCAATGCCACGCCACAGCAAAGCAAGAGAATTATACTTTTTTTGGTAATGTGAACAAATAAAGGAGCGACCCAGTTCTAGTGCCGGGCTGAGATTTTGTAGGAATCCGTTTTTAAACCTAAACAGTGTGGTAGTATAGAGGCCTTGTGTGCCAAAGGAAGCAATGATTTGATCGATGGGAGCAAGGCGATAGCCACCTACGATCTCCTGTTCTGCATGGTTCCACATAAACAGCTGTAGATAGCTGCGATCAAAAGCATCAAGATCAACTTTTTTACCTGTTCCCTCGCCTGCTTCGCGAAATGTTTTTTCTCGCAGCCTGCCGATTTCTAAAAGGATTTGTGGTATCTGATCACCACGGGCAATATAGACCGAGATGTCACCTTGCTGCAGCAAGCACTGTTCATCGGTAAGACGCTCAATCTCACGTCTAAGCATTGTATGTGATAGAGGCGGTACAATTGATTTACTGTATTTCTTTTTCGGGTGTAAAAACGGCAGATTAAATGAGAAGGGTTTATTATCTCTATTCTTCAGAATGTAGGTACACAGCCTGAGGTAGTCCGCCATAGACTGATTCGTATCAAAGTTGGAGAGAGTGCGGAATGTAATGGGGCTGCCAATATGAACTTTTATTGAGGTGGCTTTTTTGTTCAAAAGCTCCCGGGGGAGCATAATTGTACGAAACCGGGGATGCAGCAGACCCAGTATGTGAAAGAGATTGCTGTTGCGTCCATCAAAAAAGACCGGCAGCACAGCTGCCCCGGTACGTTTAATTAAAGATCCTACGTGGGGTGTCCATGGTGGATCAGTTACCTGTGCCCGGGAAACCTTGAAATGTGATACTTCCCCAGCAGGAAAAGTTCCCAGAGCACCACCTTTTTGAAGCCAATCTATAGTCTGTTTCAGGGGTTTAATATTTTTAAGCATAGAATTTTTTTTCTTAAAGGGATCTATGGGTATAACAAATTCATACAGCTCAGGGATATGGCGGAGCATGTAATTGCCCAGTATTTTTACATCCGGACGGACAGTTGTTAATATCGCTCCGAGGATGATGCCATCCAGTCCACCAAAAGGGTGATTGGCGACAACCACCAAGGGGCCGGCAGACGGTATTTTCTGAATGTCAGACGCATTGATATGAAGGTCAATGTTGAGAAATTCCAGGCAGGTATAGAAAAAATTAGTGTACTGAGTTTGGGACGTGATACTCGCATAAGCATCGTTGAGCCTATGCAATGAAAGGACCTTGCCTAAGGGCCAATCAAACAAATTGTAAATCCTGCTTTTAAGTGGACTGGAAATGTAACGCCCTATATCGACCAGTTTCTCCTGGGCTGTTTCTCCAATCATTCTATACCCCCGCTGATACATATCCTTCTAAATTGCAGCAAAGTATTGTCCAGGATTGTTAAAAGTAAATTAAACTACAGTTAGGATTGCATTATGATTTTTGCGGTAACAGTTTGGAACCGGTACTTACCCAGCAGGATGGTGATGGTATTATAATTATTGATCATGGTATGATTTTGTTATTTTGCTAACAAAAATATAACGGTTTCTTCATTATATCTTAATTGTTCTGCATTACAAAAATATATATAAAACAATTATTAATTAACTGTTACCAATAGCTATAGATGTCAAAGGCGGACCTACACATACACTCATCCTTTTCTGCACACCCTTCAGAATGGTTTCTGCAACGTCTGGGAACTCGTGAATCATATACAGCACCGGAGATAATCTACCAGCAGGCGCGCAGAATGGGCATGACGTTCGTGACCATAACCGATCATAATGAAATAGCCGGTTCAGTTATGCTCAAAGAAAAATATCCTGAGCATGTCTTTACAGGTATTGAAGTAACAACCTACTTCCCTGAAAACGGCTGCAAAATTCATGTGCTTGTTTATGGCCTGAACGAGCAGCAATTTCATATGATTGATAAGCTCAGGACCGATATTTATCAATTGCGTGATTACCTTAAACAGCAGGAACTGGCCCATACAGTAGCTCATGCAACATATGCAATTAATAAGAAACTCACCATAGAATATATTGAACGGCTGTTCCTTCTTTTTGACTATTTTGAAGGTATTAATGGAAGCAGGAGCCGCATTGCTAATGATACGCTTGTTGATACACTCTCAGCCTTAACGCCCGCGAGAATTGATGATCTCTATCGTCAATACCGAATAGAGCCCTTCAGTGATACACCATGGATAAAAGGCTTAACAGCCGGTACGGATGACCATAGCGGTCTCTTTATCGGAAAAACTTACACTGAAGGGTGTGCTGAAACCCCTGAAGAGTTTATTGACCGGCTCAAGAAAAAAGAGATATCACCGGCAGGGCGTCACAACGACTATCAAGGTTTAGCATTTGCAATTTACAAAATTGCCTATGACTTTTCACAATCAAGGAGAAATGTCCTGTCTTCTTCACTTTTCAGCTCGATCAATAATTTTATCTTTGAAGACAAAAACATCGGGCTAAAAAGCACACTCATGATCAAAAAAATGAAATATTTAAAAAACGGCAGGGAGAACGGTATCAGCCGTCTTATCGTCGAACTCATCGAAACGCTTCAATCAAATAAAGAACTCACCACTGAAGAGCGGTTGACATTATTATATAATAAGATATCCGAGGTTGCTGATCATTTATTTAACATGTTTATCAAGGGGGTCGAGCAGGACCTTATCATCGGGGATATGCTTTCACTGATTAAACGTATTTCCACCTCTATCCCCGGTGTTTTTATGGCGTTGCCTTTTTTTACGACAATGAATTTACTGCATGAATCCAGGTCAATGCTTACTGTATTAGCCCAAAAATACGGCAGCCGTATAGGGAAACGAAAAAAGCGGGTCTTACTGTTTACAGATACCCTGGATGACGATTCACTTGAAACTATACTGCATAACGTAAAAACCTGCTCTTTAGACACCTATGATGACTGTACGGTCGTAAGCTGTTTGCCGGAGCATACTACACCGGCAAACACCACATTGAACTGGATAAATCTTCCCCATATTTATACCTGCACAACATCCTTATTCAGAGACCATCCATTACAGTTTCCATCTGTGCTCGCTTCATTAAAAATTATATGCGATGCAGATCCGGACGAAATCTACCTGGCAACTCCCGGACCTGTCGGTATTCTGGGACTTTTAGTCTCACGGCTGCTTCATGTGCAGTGTTCCAGCATGTATAATAACAATCTTGAAGAACACATGCTGCAAAGTGCAGGAGATGACGGTTTCAGCATGTTTGCACGGGAATTTTTCCGCTGGTTTTATTCCTTCACCGACACAATCATTGTGCCGACAGAAGAGCATATACATATTCTTGAGCAGTCCGGCTATGAAAAAGGGAAAATGATCGTCTCTACCGAACGGTTTAAAATGAATCTATTAGATTATAACGGTCTTTCAGTGGCTGCAAAAAACCAGCCTGCAGTATGAATTTATTTTGATTGATCGCTAAAAAAGGATTTGTAACTGTTTGAATGCCCAGATACAAAAAGAAAATATTTGTTCTTGATACAAATGTCATACTTCATGACAGTTCCTGTATATATCAATTTCACGAAAATGATGTTGTCGTTCCCATTACCGTGCTGGAAGAGCTTGACCGGTTTAAGAAAGGCAATGAAACACTGAATTTTCATGCCCGTGAATTCGTACGCGCACTGGATGAGCTCAGCGACGGCACGCTGTTCGATGGGGGGGTGCTAATCGGTCCGAATCGAGGCAACATTCTGATTGCCTTGGAAAAAGAGCTTCATAAGGATTTAGCGCATAACTTCTCAGGCCAGAAGCCGGATCATAAAATTCTTAATACAGCCTACCGCCTTGCCCAGGATTATCCCACAAGACAAGTTGTTCTTGTTACCAAAGATGTTAATCTGAGGATGAAGGCAAAGTCTCTTGGATTAATTGCACAGGACTATACGACTGATCACGTAAAGGACATTTCTGCACTGTATACCGGTCATCGAATCGCAGAACATGTTCCATCCGTACTTATAGAACGCATGTATAAGGAGCCATTTGAAATTGAACAAACGTTGTTAGATGTGACCCATCCTTTCATGCCACATGAGTATGTTATTATGCGTAACGGAAAAAAATCTGCTTTAGCAATGTTTGATCCCTTTGTTCAAAGAATTAAGCGTGTTGATAAAAAAACGGCGTATGGGATTACACCACGCAATGCCGAGCAGACATTTGCTCTGGACGCCTTAATGAATAGTGATGTCAGGCTGGTAAGCTTAACGGGTAAGGCCGGAACGGGCAAGACGCTGTTTGCTTTGGCGGCAGCGCTTGAGAAAAGAAAGAATTATCGCCAGATATTTATTGCCCGCCCTATTGTTGCACTGAGCAATAAAGATATCGGCTATTTGCCGGGCGATATTGAATCAAAACTTGAGCCCTACATGCAACCCCTGTATGACAATCTCGGTGTTATTCAAAACCAATTTGCCGAGTCGAACACCAAGAATCGCCGTATCAAGGAATTCCTCGAACAGGAAAAGCTCGTGGTGGCACCATTGTCATATATACGAGGACGAAGCCTGGTAAATATTTATTTCATCGTTGATGAGGCCCAGAATCTAACGCCCCATGAGGTCAAAACTATTATAACGCGGGCCGGTGAAGGTACCAAAATAATATTCACGGGTGATATCTTTCAAATCGACCACCCTTATTTAAACAGCCATTCAAACGGCCTGAGCTACTTAATTGCCAAAATGCAGGGACAGAAGATTTATGCACATATAAATTTAGAAAAAGGGGAGCGTTCCGAGCTGGCGGACCTGGCCAGTAACCTGCTGTGAAGCGAGAGTCACTTTTTATAATTTTTAATGGCCTCATATCTGACATTAAAATACACAGTAATACCTTGATGTTCAATCCGTGCAACCTCCGGATCAGGTTTTGTTTGTTGTCCGTCTACTACGATAGTTTCAATAACCGCGGCTTTGCCCTCGGCTACAGGTATATCAAAATCCTTGGTAACCCATTTGGTGGTATTAGTCCAGTAACCAACCCGCACCCGATGTGTCCCCGGTGTGGCCCGCACCCCTTCTTCACCGGGAATGATGAGGCGATATAAACCCTTGACCAGATATACTGGAAAGATTGTAAAGTATAAGATGTATCTTACCGGTTTTGATGCCTTGGTGAGTTTTTTAGAAGACATGGTTTCACTGGCAGCATATTTGCCATCAATGAGATAAATAGTGGCATTTACGACACCTTCATACTGTATTGTTCCATATGGTTCCGTTTTTTTCGGCCAGACATAGCGCGGTAGCCCCAGAGATGTTTCTGCTGCTGATACACAGAAAACCTGCCCAAGTATTACTATAAAAGCAATCACTTGATTGATGCTTTTCATGATCTAGAACCTGTTAAGCATGCTCACGCAGGCAAAACTTTTACTATCCATTGCCGTGCAGTTTCGTTGCAATAACATTTTTATCGGTATAGTTAAGGCTATTTTCGATGTTTTTGCGTGACAATCCTCTTCATGGTTTTCGGCTTCTTCTTTTTAAAACATAATTAACTTTTTCTTTATTCGTTTTTAATTTAGACAATGTATAAACCTACTACGTAAGAACAATAATGCCTTTTAGGTGGGATCCAATGCATACACACATATTGCAAGAAAGCAATAATCATGGCAGTGCACGCCTAGCCCATAGAATCAGATACGCAATTTATGATGATCTGCGAAAGATGGGCAAAGTGCTTGATCTATTAGTGCTTGATGAACCATTATACGCTATCTATATGACAGCAGAAACATATCTTACCCAGATAGCCGAACTGTGTGCTCGTGAGGAGATTGACCCCACTGTTCCAATAAGAATCTCCCCAGGGGATCCGGCCATGCCGCATACAAGATAAAATCCTTTGCGAATTGGAGTGTTTCCGATTATTGCAAACCCGATTCACTGGTCGCATGTGATAAATGGACTTTCTGCAATAGCACGACTCAAACTTGATAAGCTTATATATATAGTTACGGCAGGACTTGACAATAAAAAAAGCGACATGCCTCCCGTTCACTTGCGTTATTCTATTGCCAGAAATATTATAAAAATATTCGATCCTTTACTTGTTTGTGCACCATATATGTGTGATGCATATCCTACAGGTGAAACCGATGTTTTCAGCATTCTGCGGCTTAATTCAGAACTCACCATGGATGTATATTATTTGATCGGAACTGATCAGGGGTGCCGGTTTGCCACTGATTTAAATTTTGCTGCTGCTATGCAAAAGTCTGAACACGATAGCGACCGTACATCCCCCAGTTTTCAGCGAAACAAACACAGGATGTATGTCGCTGCTTTCGGCCATCGGATAAAAAATAAGCCCCTCAATCAATTTCTTACAATCAAAACACTGCCACGCAGTCCTTTCGAGATATCCTATCACTTGCTGCAGGATGTGTTGAGAAGAAAAGTTCATCAAACAGCACTGGCGTTTCTGCCGTTTACAGTCTACCGATACATGTGCACCTACAGTCTTTATGGTGACTGTCCACATGAGTTTGAAATGCTTCAATCAGCAGAAACACAAGGAGTAATACAGAATATGTATTACCCTGAACTGACACTGTAGTATCAGAATGATCGGCTGTGATGTTCGATACATAATAAGGTGAAAAATAATAACCGCTAAAAGCATTAAATAGTCGCCCTTGAAAAAAAGCCAACACGTTGAGATAACAGCTTTTATTGAGAAAAAGGCTGTGGCATAATCACCAGAAAAGGCAGTAATAACC